>VGFA01000011.1:0-45000 GCA_016869025.1 Armatimonadota bacterium
ATGGGGCGCGTCGGCCTCCAGTACACCACGGAGGATCGCGAAGACAGGTACTTCCGCTACATCAACACCAAGTTCAGAGTGGTGGAGCCGTGGTGGAACAGCGGCGTGATCTCATCGCAGCAGCTCCTGCTGGAAGTCGCGATGGCCGCCAACCGGGTGATATCGAAGGATGGGCTTTTCGATCTGCGGGTCATGGGCGCCGTCAATGCCGTTTGCTTCCTGGCGAGCGTATGGCTTGTTCTGTATGCCAGCCGGCCTCTGCCGATAGCCTCGCGGGCCATCTTGCTGGGGCTCGTGGCGCTGATCTTCACCGATGTCGGGTACGTGGCCTACTTCAACTCTTTCTACAGTGAACCGGCAAGCCTCATCTTCTTCGCACTAACCCTTGCGGCATCGTTCTTCGCGTTGACGGCCTCAAGGCCCAGCTTCTGGCATCTGGTGTTCTTCTCGGTGGCCGCCGCCCTCTTCATCGGCGCGAGGGCGCACAACAGCACGTCGGCTGGCTGCTGGCTCTCTGGGGAGTGCGCCTGTTCTGGCGCTGGCCCAGGCCATCCTGGCGCCTTGGGGTTCTGGCTGCGGCAACGACCCTGGCGGTCTTCTCGTGCTGGTACTACCTCGCCACGCCCGCGTACATCCGTGAAGCAAACCTGTACAACGCCGTGTTCTTCGGGATCTTGAGGCGATCGCCTTCGCCCGAAGAAGACCTGTCGTCCGTTGGACTCGACCGTCGGCTTGCCGCCCTGGCGAACACCCACGCCTACCGGCCCGACTCGCCCATTCAGGATCCGGAGTTCCGACGCGCCTTCTTTGGGGCGATAGGGCAGTATGATGTCGTTCGGTTCTATGCAACACATCCAAACCGACTGGTGCTGACGGCCAGACGCTTGGCACGACACGCCTTCCTCACCAGGCCGGAGCGGCATGGGAACTTCCTGAAGGAGAGCGGCTATCCGCCGCGCGCCCAGTCTCACAGGTTCGCTGCCTGGAGTGACTTCAAGGCGCGCTGGCCACGCGATCTCCGGTTTCTTGTGGGCGTCTTCGTCCTGCTCCTCGGGACCGGCGTGGCTGCCCGGTGGCGGTCTGCCAGCGTGACCTCAGGGCTGTTGTCGGAACTCCTCATCATCCTCGGTCTCATGGCGGCCGTGCAGTACGTTGCGAAGTTCATGGGCAACGGACTGCTTGACACGGTGAAGCAACTGCACCTGTTCAACATTCTGATTGACACCTGTTTCGTCTTCGTTGTGCTGTGGGTTGTGAACCTGCTCGGGAACGCGTTTCCGGCTTCCGCCCGAGGGCCGCAGGCCCGCCTGGAGCCGTGAACACCCCGCCCCGGTGAGCGTCGTGAAGCATCTCCTGCTTGTGGCAACCGCGTTCGGGATCCCTGGTGCGGCGCTCTGGGAGATGGAGCGCCGCCGAGGTTCCACTGCTGCCCGGTGGGGCTTGGTGCTTCTGACAGCAGCATGTGCGGCGTCCCTTGCTGCTTCGGCCGGCGTTCTTGGAGCACTTGCTGTCACCGTGGTGCTGTGGGTCGCGGCATACGGGTACGGATCGCTGGCGGCCAGGTGGCTGGACCTTGGGGACGCCTGCAGCTCTTGGGAGGACGTCCCGCTGGTAGCAGCCATGGGATTGGCGGTCTTCGTCCTGCTTGCGATCCTTGCCGGAGTGGCGGGAGTGCTGAGCCGGCCCGTGATCGGTGCCATCTCACTTGTCGGAGTCGCCCTGGCCATCCTCAACTCAAGCCGCATGCATGTGCACTGCCGGTCTGGGGGACGGGAACCCGCAGGCTCACCAGCGGCGACGTGGTGGTGGGGCCTGGTGGTACTGATGCTGATAGGAATGGTCGGTGCAGTGGCGCCCGAGGTGCGCCATGATGCTCTGACGGCACACCTGCCCGTTGCGCGAGAGTTCGCCCAGCAGCGGGCGATAGTCGAGATGCGACAGCAGATCCAGAGCTACCTGCCGCTCAACGCGCACATTTTGTACGCCGCCGGCATGCTCTTCGCCCCCGGCGAGGCGGCGCCGAAGCTCATGCACTACGCGGCGGGTGTGCACGCCGGCATGCTCACATATGGCCTGGGGGCGAGGTTGTTCACTCCATGGGTAGGCTTGGCCTCTGCTGCGATCCTCGTGAGCACCCCACTCATCTACTGGACCGGGGGAACCGCGTACACCGACCTGTGGTCGGTTCTCTTCGTCGTAGCAGCCCTGGCCGCCCTTGTCTGCTTCATGGAGCGCCCAAGCTGCCAACGTGCCCTTGCTACAGGGGTATTGACTGGGACCTTACTCGGATTCAAGCTGACGAACCTGATTGTCGCCCTTCCTGTGACGGTCGTGCTGGCCCTTGTGGGCGGCCTGTCCTCTGGGCGGCTGAAGACGCGGTTGGGTCTGATCGGTTCGTTCACCCTTGGAGCCGTGGTGACCGGTTCCATCTGGTATGGGCGGGCATGGGTGTTGACCGGCAACCCTGTGTTCCCGATGCTCAACGCGGTCTTCAAGAGCCCCTTTTGGTCCCTGGAGAACACAAAGTTCAACATGCACCTCTTCGGCATGGGCACGTCGCTGTGGGATCTCGTGCGACTGCCGTGGAACGTCAGCCTGCATCCCACACGTTTTGTTGAGGACGGAAGCATCGGACTGATCTACCTGCTCCTGCTCCCGTTCGCGCTGTTGGCGATCGCTCGCAGGCGCATCGCTCCGTGGGCATGCGGGGTGCTTCTGGCTGGCGGATTGGTGTGGTTCTTCAATGCGCAGTATCTCAGGTATCTGTTGCCGTTGCTTCCTCTCGCGGCGATCATTGGTGCGGCGGGGTTGTTGGATAGGGCGAGGCACGGCAAGGGCGGGCTTCGACTCGGAGTCGTTCTGCTGGCAGCCGCCATGATGACGGCCGTCACCTGGATCACGCCTGGGTCCCCCGCCTTTCCGACCGCGGTCGTTCGAGGAACGGTCACTCGAGCCGACTACACAGCAGCGCACGTTGCCGGATTCCGTGTGGCTGAGTATGTCAGGAGGACGCTTCCTCAGTCGGCCCGTATCTATGGGGCGGGTGAGGATATGGCCTTCTACTACGACCGTTTCTTCGTGCCCATCTCGTGGCTCGGACGGATCTACGACCCCGCGCTTCCGGACGCGGTGCTCGGCGCTCGTACGGGCGCCGAGATCCAGACCGTCTTGAAGCGGGCCGGTTTCAGCCATCTCGTGTTGAATCGGGATTACCCGGTAATCACCCGGTGGCGGCGCGCCGGCGGGTGGCTGGCCCGAGAGGCCCCTTGGGAAGAGGGTCCGCGGCTCGAGTACGCCTACGGAGAGTACTATCTCTTCCAGTTGTCGCCTCCGGCTGGTGCCCAGGTGCGCCGCGGCCAGAACCTGCTTCGGAATCCCGAGATGGCGCCCGATCCAGCCGGTGTACCGGCGGGATGGGGCCGCCATGGCGCGGTGAGCGTTGTGCAGGCAGCCGGCGGCCTGGAAGGAGCAGGCACGCTCGTACGGCTTGCCCCTGGAGCCCACCTTGTGCAGCGAGTTGTGGCCACTCCGTACGTGCTATACGTTCTCGAGTCAAGAATCCGGTCAATGGGGCCCTCGGGGGCAACCCGGCTCTTCATCCAGTGGCTAGATGACCGCGGCCGTGTGATTGATCATCCCACATGGCGAAGGATCAAGATCGGCCCCAATAGCACGCGCTACGCGATGGCCTGCACCGCTCCCAACACAGCGCGGCTTGCGCAGGTATGGCTGATGGCGGAGCCGGACGGCAACGTGGAAATCGACAACGCCTACTTCTACGAGCTGCGATGAACCCGCAGGCTTCCACCGCAGAAGAACTGAACCTCCGCCTGATGGCGAAGGCCCGGCGGTATCATGGGTGGATCTACGACATGATGAAGGACCACATCCGCGGTGACCGGCTGCTGGAGATCGGAGCAGGGGTCGGAAACCTCACGCGACTCCTGATCCAGCGTGGGGGCCACCTGACATGTACCGATGTCAACCCTCGAAATCTCGAGGAACTCGCCGTCGCCTTCCCCGGCGTGCATATCGTTCTTGACGATCTCGCGGAGACGCGCCTGGAGGAGACATATGACACCATTGCATGCGTCAACGTCCTGGAGCACATCGCCGACGATGTTCGCGCGCTCCGGAATCTCCGTCGGCTCATGGCCGCCGACGGCCGGCTGGTGCTTCTGGTGCCGGCGGTGCCCGGCGCGTACGGGACCATCGACAGGGCCGACGGCCATCACCGCCGGTACTCCCGAGGCGAGTTGCGAACCAAGCTCGCCGAGACGGGGTTCGAAACCATTGACCTGCGGTACATGAACGCGCCAGGGCTCCTGGGGTGGTGGTGGGAGGGGCGCGTGCTCAAGAGGGATCTCCACAGTTCCCAGGCGCTCACGCTGCTTGACCGGCTGGTGCCACTCTTGATGGCCATCGAGCGAGTCATGCCGCCGCCTATCGGGCTATCCCTCGTCGCCGCAGCCAGACCTGCCGGGTCGGGCGCCCACGATGCCTCCGGAGTCTCACGCGGAGGGTAGTATGGGCATGCAGGTTGAGACCACGATCGTGGTTCCGGCCTTCAACGAAGAGCAAGGCCTTCCGATTGTCCTCGAAGGCCTGCGCCGCGTGCTCAGGGATGCGGACGAAGTCCTGGTGGTGGACGATGGATCAATGGATCGTACTGCCGAGGTCGCCCGGCAACATGGTTGCCGTCTCGTCTCTCATCCCAGGAACCGGGGCAAAGGGGCTGCGATGCGCACGGGCGTGGCTCATGCGCGTGGCGACAAGATCATCTTCATCGACGCCGACGGGACCTACCCGACGGAGATGGTTCCCGAGATCGCTCGTGCGCTGGACGAGCACGACATGGTCGTCTGCTCTCGGAGCCTGGGCCAGCGGCATATACCGGTATTCAATCGGATCGGCGGCTTCTTGTTCCGGTCGGCGATCCGCCTGCTCTACGGCTTCGAGGGGCACGACCCGCTAAGGGCTCTACGGCATACGGAAGGAGCACCTGGAACGGATGCGGGTCGGCTCGACCGGGTTTGGCGTCGAGTCCGAGATATCAATCAAGGCTGCGCGCATGGGCCTGCGGATCCTCGATGTTCCTATCGAGTACCGGGGGCGCATCGGCAGGGCCAAGCTTCATCCCTTGCGGGACGGGTACAAGATACTGAGAACGATTCTCAGTTTCGTCGTGCTCTACAATCCAACGGTGACCTTCATCGCGCCAGGCCTGTTCTGCCTTGCCCTGGGTGTGGGGCTGATGGGGGTGCTTCTCCTGGGACCGGTGGAGATCGGCCGGATCGCCTTTGGCATGCACACCACGCTTGCGGCCGTAATGCTCGCGCTCGTGGGTTCGCAGGCCGTCGTCTTCGGGGTGGCTGCCAAGCTCTACGCGCTCGCGCACAGGTTCACGACGAGCGATCTGGTGACGGATGTAGCGAGGCGTCCCGGCGCGCGCAGGGCCCTGGCGTCGTCGGGAGTCATCTCGATGTGCGCGGGCGGTGCCTACGGATTTCGGTTGGTGGCGGACTGGGCAAGGGGTGGCTATGGCGATTTCGTGCGAACGCAGGAAGCCGAGCTTGTGGCGTTTCTGGTTGTGTTAGGGCTCCAGCTCCTCCTATCAGCAGGGTTCATCATGATCTTCGCCGATGAGCTACGCAACAGAGAAGAGTAGGTGGGGAAGATCGGAGTGGGCACAGATAGAACTCCGCGCATAGACCTTGTCATCCCGGTCTACAACGAAGAGGCCAAGATCGCTGCCTGCGTGGGCACGCTGGTTCCTTTCCTGGAAGAGCGCTACCGTGGCACCTATCGAGTGGTCGTGGCCGACAACGGCTCCACAGACCGGACCGCGGAGGTCGCCGAGGGCCTCTCAGCGCGGTGGCCCCAGGTGCGGTGCCTTCGCATCCCGGAGAAGGGGCGCGGCCGCGCGTTGCGGGCGGCATGGCTGGCATCCGCCGCGCGGGTCGTGGCCTATATGGATGTGGACCTGTCCACCGACCTGGCCGCGCTCCCGCCCCTCGTCGAGCCGCTGCTGGAGGGCCGCGCCCACGTGGCCACGGGCACCCGCCTGCACCCGGCGAGCCGGATCGAAAGGAGCCTGCTGCGCGAAGTGCTCTCTCGCGGCTACAACCTGATGATCCGCCTGCTGTTCCCGCGGCGGCGGTTCTCCGACGCGCAGTGCGGGTTCAAGGCGCTCAGCCGGCAGGTGGCGCAGCAACTTGTGCCACTGGTCCAGGACAACGCCTGGTTCTTCGACACCGAGCTGCTCCTGCGCGCGGAGCAGTTCGGCTACCGCATCCACGAGGTACCGGTGGTCTGGGTCGAGGGACGGGACAGCCGGGTCCGGATCGCGCGCACGGCCTGGGAGGACGTCAAGGGGCTGCTGCGCGTGCGGTTCACCCGGGCAGACCGCGGGGCGCGTCAACGCCGACTGTGAGGCCTACCTCAGGACTTGACTGAGTGTCCTGATGCTCAGGCCAATGATCAGGACTCCAACCAGCAGCATCAGCACCCTGGTGGGCGCTCTCTTGCACGTGTAGGCGGCGATTGGCGCGGCCACGGCTCCTCCGATGGCGAGCCCTACGATAGCATGCCAGTACGACAGGCCAACGGTGAGGACGAAGGTCGCGGATGCCGACAGCGCCACGAAGAACTCCACAAAGTTGACCGACCCGATCGTGAATCGGGGGCTGTTGCCTCGTGCGACGAGCGTGGACGTGACGATTGGCCCCCAGCCCCCTCCGCCTATCGCGTCCAGGAATCCTCCGACCAGGCCCAGGGGAACGAGGCGCGTGCGCACCTCGCCCTGAACCGCCCTCCTCAGGGCCTTCGAGAGGATCACTAGGCCCATCACGAGCAAGTAGGCAGCCACGAAGGGCTTGATCGTCATTCCCGGGACCGAGGCGAGGATGTACGCGCCAGATACCGCCCCAATCACACCGGGGATCACGAGCCGCTTGACAAGGTAGCCATCAACGTTACCGAAGCCCGCGTGGGAGAGTCCGGAGAGCCCGGTGGTGACCACTTCGGCCGCGTGAACGCTTGCGCTCGCGGCCACCGGCGGCATGCCAAGCGTGAGCAAGAAAGAGGTCGCGGTGACGCCATAGGCCATTCCCAGGGTGCCACCGATCATCTGGGCGATGAATCCGACGACTATGTATGCGGCGATCTGCTCCAGGGCGAACTACCCCACGGCGTCAGGGACTACGGCTGCCATGTTGTCGCGGCAACCGAGACACGTACTCTGGTTCGCCGATCATGCCCTGAGAGCCTGCCCGTCACGAGTCCAGGTCTAGGGTACCGCGGGGTGACAGAATCACCGGGCTGCCAAGGAAGCCGCTCCTCTCATTGACTCAATGCTATCGGCATCATTATGCTATGAGCCGGGCTCCCAAACGCGAGCCGGTGGGGTGCAAGACCATGCGAGCGCGGACGATGATCTACCTGGAACAGGACCATCATCGGGCCCTTCGCACCGAGGCCGCCCGAGAAGGGATATCCATGGCCGAGCTTCTGCGGCGTCTGATAGGGCGGCACCTCTCGGACCGCAGTGGCTCAGGGCATGTGCCAGCCGAGGCGTATCTGAGACTCGTGGGGCTCGGGAGGAGCGGGCGCTCCGACATCTCTGAACGCCATGACGCCTATCTGGCCGGGGCGCTCCGCCGTGAGCGTGCTCGTTGATACCGGCGCCTGGTATGCCCTGGCAGACGCGTCAGACCGCCACCACCGCGAGGCCCGCGCGTTCTACGTCCGGCACGCCGGTAAGACACCCCTCCTGACAACCGATCTCGTCATCGCCGAGACATGGGCGCTGCTTACCGCTCATCTCGGGCGTCGGGCCGCGCTTGCATTCTGGGGAACCCTGCGCGAGACAAGGATCGCGGTGCTCACGCCAGAGCCGGTTGACCTGGAGGCGGCCTGGCACATCGCGCACGCCTATCCTGATCAGGCCTTCAGCTTCGTGGACTGCGCGACCTTCGCCATGATGGAACGCCTGGGGATCAACGATGTCTTCGCCTTCGATGCGGACTTCCTCGTGTACAGGTTCGGTCCGGGGCGCCGCAGGGGGTTCCGCCGGCTCCCACGCTGATCGGCAACGGACTGGCGCATACGCTGCGGTTCCGAACTGGGTGACCGCTCTACACCTCTGCGGGGGTCCGTGCACCGTCTTGACAACCTTCGCGGGTGTGCTAGCCTAGACAGGCGACCGATAGGGTCCCCTTTTCCGGGACCCGTGCGCGAAGAGCCGTCGGTCGCCTTCTTCATTTGGACGGTACCGCGCCGAGGTCTCCAAGAGGTTCACCAGGCGGGGTGAAACGCCGTGTACCTCCTCTACGTGGACGAGTCAGGGAACCCTGACAATCCGCAGGACAGGCACTTCGTGCTGGGAGGTGCAGCCGTCTTCGAGCGTCAGACCCTCTTCCTCGCCCAGGATCTTGACGAGACTCAGAGGCGGCATTTCCCCGGTCTGCAGCCCGTGGTGTTCCATGCAGCCGACATTCGCGCGGGGAGCGGGTTCTGGCGGGCGGTGCCCCAGACCACAAGGCAGGCCGTGCTTCAAGACATCGGCAACGTCATAGCAGGAGCGAAGCGGCCGGGTCTGGTTCTGTTCGGAGCAGCCATCGAGAAGACCGAGACATCTTCTTGATGCGGCGCAAGAGCGAGTTCGACGACCCTCAGCGCGGGCTGCTTGTCTTCGCCGAGGGGCGATTCCGCCAGCGTACAAGAGTGTGGGTCAGAGGGTTCCGAGAACTCGGGACACAGTGGGGAGTCCTGGTGAACCTCAGTGATACCCCCTTTTTCGCCAGTGCAGCGGAGACACGTCTGCTTCAACTCGCGGACTTTGTCTCGCATGCCATCTTCTTGCTCTACGAGAGGCGAGATGCGACGCTCATCGGTCCTACCATCAACCGGTTCGACCAAAAGGACGACATCCTTCACGGGCTGGTGCATGTTTCGCGCACATCGTCCACCTGCGAGTGCCCTGCTTGCGCCAGCAGAAGAGCCCCAGGCTCTCTCGGTACTTGGTTTCGGGCTACCGCCCCCCAGGGGCAGTGACAGATGGCTGGCTTGCGGCCGGTTGGCTTGCGGCGGAGGCCGCGCTTGACACCCTTCTTCCGCCCATATTAGACTAGGCCGTGGCTCGCTCGCCGGGTGACCGTCGCGGTCCCCGGCTTTCTTCGCCAAGACCGGACAAAGAGGGTTGCATGAAGACCGTCATTCCGACCGCCGCTGAGATCGACCGCCGCTGGCACCTGATAGACGCCGATGGCAGGGTGCTGGGCCGGCTGGCCACGCGCATCGCTGCGCTGCTGCGCGGGAAGCACAAGCCCACGTTCACGCCGCATATTGACGTCGGCGACTTCGTCGTGGTCATCAACGCCGGCGGCGTACGGCTGACCGGGCGCAAGCTGCAGCAGAAGCGCCAGTACCGGCACTCCGGCTACCCGGGCGGCCTCAAGGAGATCACCTACGAGGTACTGATGAAGACGCGTCCCGAGCGGGCGATCACCGAGGCGGTCCGCGGGATGCTGCCCAAGACCCGGCAGGGGCGCCAGCTCATCAAGAAGCTCAAGGTCTACCGGGGCGCGGCGCACCGGCAGCAGGCCCAGAAGCCGGCGCCGCTGGCCTGGTAGCAGAGGGAGCGAGGGAACCCAAGTGGCAGGTGTGCAGGTAGTCGCGATGACGTCAGGCAGCCGCAAAGCGGCGGTCGCACGGGTACGACTGGTCCCTGGCGCAGGCAGGGTCACGATCAACGGCAAGGAGCTGAATGCCTACTTCCCGACCTCGCCGCTGCAGGTGATGGTCCGCCAGCCGCTGTTGACGACGAAGGCCGATGACCGCTTCGACGTGATAGCGAACGTCTCCGGTGGCGGTTTCTCCGGGCAGGCCGGGGCCGTACGCCACGGCATAGCAAGGGCACTGCTGGAGGCCGACGAGACGCTGCGCCCGGCGATGCGCCAGGCAGGGTTGCTGACGCGGGATCCGCGCGAGAAGGAACGGAAGAAGTACGGACTCAAGCGCGCGCGCAAGGCCGGTCAGTACAGCAAGCGCTAGAGACGGCAAGGCCGCCACGACCACCGGTGCCGGCAGTGGGCTTCGGCCCCGGCCCGCGGGCGTGGCGGTTCCATCGCACGCACAAGGAGCCCTGTTGGCACTGACTATATAGAGAGCGCCGCGGGTCATCACCAATGCCGATACGAGCCCTGGACCTCCTGGACATCGCCATCGTGACGGCGTTGATCTATCAGGTCCTGTGGCTCGTGCGCGGGACGCGGGCGGTGCAGCTCTCGACCGGGCTGGCGGTGCTCTTCGTGGTCTACACCGCCAGCCGGATCCTCAAGCTGAACACGCTACAGTGGGTGCTCTCCTACCTGGGCTTGGTCATCCCGATCGCCGTCCTCGTGATCTTCCAACCGGAGTTGCGGCGCATGCTAGAGCAGCTCGGCCGCGGCGGGATGTTTGTTTCGGGGTCGGGCCAGGGGTTGGGACGCGAGGAGATGATCCGGCTCGTGAACGACGTTGCCAGGGCGTGTCGCGTCCTGGCGACCCGCAAGACCGGCGCCCTGATCGTGTTGGAGCGGCGCACCGGGCTCAGCGACGTCATAGAGTCGGGCGTCAAGGTTGACGGGCTGGCGTCGGTGCAGTTGTTGATCACGACGTTCTTTCACAACACGCCGCTGCACGACGGGGCCGTCGTGATCCGAGGTAACCGGCTGATGGCGGCCGGCTGCCTGCTCCCCCTCAGCGAGAGCCCGCTCCTCAGCCGGACCCTGGGCACAAGGCACCGCGCTGCGGTGGGGATCAGCGAGGTCACCGATGCCGTGGCGGTGGTTGTTTCCGAGGAGACCGGCTCTATCTCCCTGGCGCGCGACGGCGTCTTGAGGCGCGGGCTGTCCGAAGAGGAGTTGAAGGTGGCGCTCCTGGGGTTGCTGGCCCACGGCGGACCCCGCGGGCCAGCCCTGTGGCCGTGGCGCAGGGCCCAGGCGAACTCATGAAGGCCCGTCTGTCCGCGCTGTTTTCCGAGCGCACGCGGCTGCTGCTGCTGTCGCTGGCGATCGCGACCGCGATGTGGCACTACGTGGGAAGCGCGCAGGGCCCCAGGTCTGAGCCGGCGATGGTGGCCTCGCTGCTCGTCCGCAACGTGGAGGTGACCTTCACGGAGCTGCCCGCCGATCTCGTGGCAACGGCGAACCCGCGAACCGTGGACCTGGAGATCCGCGGCCCGACCCCGGCCGTCCTGGCGGTGAAGCCCTCCGACGTGCGCGCGATCGCACCCGTGAGTGGTGTCGTGGATGCCGGGATGTACCGCGTGACGCTCAATGTGCCGGTGCCACCCGGGGTCACATTAGTCCAGGCATCTCCACCGGTCGTGATGGTAACGATCGCGCGGCCCTAGAAAGGCGTGGTGCCGTTGAGGCGGCTCTTTGGAACCGACGGGATCCGCGGGGTCGCCAACGCCGACCTCACACCCGAACTGGCGTTTCGCGTGGGCCGCGCGGCCGGCGCCGAACTGGGCGGCGCGGCCGCGACCTTCATCCTGGGCCGCGACACCCGCCTCTCCGGTCCAATGCTGGAAGCCGCGCTCGCGGCCGGGCTCTGCTCCGTGGGCGTTCACGTCTGGCTGGGCGGCATCCTGACCACGCCGGCGGTGGCTTACCTGGCACGCGATCTGGGCGCCGCGTGTGGCGTGGTCATCTCAGCGTCGCACAACCCGGTAGAGGACAACGGCATCAAGCTCTTCGGCGGTGACGGCTTCAAGCTGCCGGACGCGCTCGAGGCCGCCATCGAAGGCCTGCTCGACCGCGACGACCTGCCACGTCCCACCGGCACCGCCATGGGGACGATCGAGACTATCCCGGACGGCGTGGACCGCTACCTGCGTCACCTGGCCGGCCTCTCCGCCGGCGGGCTGGATGGGATGAAGATCGTGGTGGACTGCGCCTTCGGGGCCGCCGTGCGCGTGGCACCGCGCCTGTGGGAGATGCTCGGCGCCGAAGTTGTGACCCTCCACGGTGAGCCCGACGGATCCCGGATCAACGTCGCGTGTGGCTCCACAGATCTGGGTCCGCTGAGGCAGGCCGTGCTGGCTCATGGCGCCGACGTTGGGTTCGCGCACGACGGTGACGCCGACCGGGTGCTGGCCGTGGACGAACTGGGCGAAGAGGTGGACGGAGACGCGCTTATGGGAATCTGCGCGCTGGACCGACACCGCCTGGGCAACCTGGCCGGAGGGATCGTTGTGGCCACCGTGATGAGCAACCTGGGGCTGGAGCAACGCCTGGCGCAGGAGGGGATCCGGCTGGAGCGGGCCCCGGTGGGCGACCGCTACGTGTTGGAGCGCATGCTGGAGACCGGCGCCACCCTTGGGGGCGAGCAGAGCGGGCACCTGATCTTCCTTGACCAGGCCACGACCGGGGACGGTCTGGTGACCGCGATCGCGCTGACCAACGTGATGTCCGCGACCGGGCGCCGTCTCTCCGAGCTGCGGGCGGGGATTCCGCGGCTTCCCCAGGTTCTGGTGAATGTGCGCGTGCGCGCGCGCAACGGCCCGATTGACGCGCCTGAGGTGGAGGATGCCGTGGCCGCGGCCGAGGCCCGGCTTGCTCCGCGCGGACGCATCCTGGTGAGGCCGTCGGGCACGGAGCCCCTGGTCCGCGTCATGGTCGAGGCCTCCAGCCAAGAGGAGGCACGCGTGGTTGCGGAGGAAGTTGCCGCGGTGATCGCCAGGCACCTGGGCGTGCCGTCGTGACGGTTCCGTCTGACGCGGACGTCGCCGTCTTGCGGCGAGAGCTGTTCGGGACCCAGGCGCACGACGTGGGGCTGGAGGCGGCGCTGCGGTGGGCGCGCGATCGTATCGCCGCGCGCCTTCCCGGATACGTGGTTACGCTCAACGGCTCGCTGCTGGTGCAGGCGGCCCGCGATCCGGCGCTCCGTGCGCTGGTAAACGGCGCCGCGCTTGTTACCGCGGATGGGATCGGCGTGATTCTGGCGGCACGGATTCTGGGAGTGCCGCTTTCCGGGCGCCTGGCAGGGATTGACTTGGCGCTTGCCCTCTGCGCGAGCGCCGCGGCCGCCGAGCACCGTGTCTTCCTGTTGGGGGGCGCGCCAGGCGTGGCTGAGGCCGCTGCCGCGGCGCTGCGACGGCAGCATCCGGCGCTGCAGATCGTCGGGACCCACCACGGGTTCTTCGAGTCCCAGGAGGAAGAGGCGGTGCGCTCGCAGATCCGGCAGGCCCGTCCGGATCTCCTGCTGGTGGCGCTGGGCGCGCCGCGGCAGGAGCGCTGGATGCAGCTCCACAGCGCGGATTTGAGCGTTCCGGTTTCGATCGGGGTGGGGGGCTCCTTCGATGTGCTGGCCGGGCTGGTGCCGCGCGCGCCCCGGTGGATGCAGCGGATCGGTCTGGAGTGGTTCTACCGGGTTCTGCGCGAACCGCGCAGGTGGAGCGTCGTGCGCACGATACCTCCGTTGTTCTTGATGGCGATTCGCGAGCGCTGGCGGCGCGCACGGGATCCGCGCGGCTGAGGCAAGAGCCGCCTACATGGAGGCAGGTTATGTGTGGCATCATGGGCTATGTTGGACCGCATCCGGCCTTGCCCGTCCTTCTGGATGGGCTGCGGCGGCTGGAGTACCGGGGATACGATTCCGCCGGCGTGGCCCTGCTTGACGGCGACCGCATCGCGGTGCGCAAGGCCGCCGGCAAGCTGGGCGTGCTCGAAGCGGCGCTGGAGGCCAATCCACCGGCCGGCCGCGTCGGCATCGGCCACACGCGCTGGGCGACTCACGGCATCCCCACCGATGTCAATGCTCACCCCCACGGCGACTGCACCGGGCGGCACGTCGTAATCCACAACGGCATCATCGAGAACTACATGCCCCTCAAGGAGCGGCTGGAGGCAGAAGGCCACCGGTTCCGGTCGGACACGGACACCGAGGTTCTTGCACACCTGATCGAGTCCGCGCATGCGCGGCTTGCGCCCGACCGGCCGGATCGGTTGGAGGCGGCCGTCAGGGAGGCGTTGCATCAGGCGAAGGGGGCGTACGCGGTCGTGGTGCTGAGCGCGGATCATCCTGATCACATCGTGGCGGTTCGGATGATCAGCCCGCTCATCATAGGAGTCGGAGACGGCGAGATGCTGCTGGCATCCGACATCCCGGCCCTGCTCCCGCACACGCGCGACGTGGTCGTGCTCGGAGACGGCGAGGTGGCCGTCATCTGGTCGGACAGGATGGAGATCTCCAACCTGGAGGGGCAGACCATTGATCGCCCGGTTCAGCGCATCACCTGGGACGCGGCGATGGCCGAGAAGGGCGGGTATGCGCACTTCATGCTCAAGGAGATCTACGAGCAACCGCGAGCCCTGCACGAGACGGTGATGGGCCGGCTCGATCTTGACGACCGGGTCGAGCTGGATGGGGTTGCGCTTCCCGAGGGATTCGTCGAGCGCCTGGACAAGATCTGGATCGTCGCATGCGGCACGGCCTATCACGCCGGGCTTGTGGGCCGGTGGACGATCGAACACCTCGCCCGGGTGCCGGTCGAGGCGGACCTGGCGTCTGAACTGCGCTACCGCGATCCGCTGATCGAGGGAGCCACGCTGGCCGTGGCCATCAGCCAGTCCGGGGAGACGGCCGACACGCTGGCGGCGTCGCGCGAGGCGCGCGCCCGCGGAAGCCGGCTACTGGCGGTGACCAACGTGGTGGGCAGCACCCTGGCGCGCGAGGCCGACGACGTGCTGTTCGTCCGCGCCGGGCCGGAGATCGCGGTTGCGTCCACGAAGGCCTACACCACAATGCTGGCGGCGCTGCAGATGCTGGCCGTTGACCTGGGCGTGCGCCGGGGGACGCTCTCGCGTGGGCGTGCGTCGGCGCTGATCGCCGGGCTGCGCCATCTCCCCGTGCTGGCGCAGAAGGTCTTTTCCGATACGACCCAGGTGGAAGCCCTGGCCCAACGCCTCGCCGCGGCCGAGCACGCGTTCTTCATCGGCAGGGCGCTCGACTACGCGGTGGCCATGGAGGGTTCGCTCAAGCTCAAGGAGATCTCTTACCTGCACAGCGAGGCGCTGGCCGCCGGCGAACTCAAGCACGGCACATTGGCGTTGGTCACGCCCGAGACCCCGGTCTTTGCCCTCGTGACGCAGCGCGCGGTGTTCGAGAAGACGGTCTCGAACATCCAGGAGGTGCGCGCCCGCGGCGCGGAGGTGATCGCCGTCGCCTTCGACGACGACCGCGAGATAGGCCGGTACGCCGACACCGTGTTGCGCATTCCTTCCGTGGATGAGATCCTGGCGCCGGCGCTGGCGATCATTCCGCTCCAGTTGTTTGCCTACCACGTGGCCGTGCTGCGCGGCCACGACGTTGACCGGCCGCGTAACTTAGCGAAGAGCGTGACGGTCGAGTAGGGAGGAAGGGGCGCCGGGTCGAACCGGTTTCCCCGCGGGGGTGCGCAGATGGCGATTGACGAGGGGTTCCTGCAGGTGCTGGCGTGTCCTGTGGATCACGCGGCTGTTGTGCGCGACGGCGATCGCATCGTTTGCACCGCCTGCGGGCGCCGGTATCCGATCCGGCAGATCGAAGGCGCGGAGATCCCCATCATGCTGGCCGACGAGGCGGAGCTGCCGGGATGAGGGTGCTCGGACTTGGTACCGACATGGTCGAGGTGGATCGAATCGAACGCGCGGTCGCTCGATGGGGTGAAGCGTTCGTTTGTCGCATCTACACGCCATCAGAGATCGAGCGCGCGCGGCCCCTGCTGGTCCGCGGGCCGCGGCTGGCGGCGCGCTTCGCGGCCAAGGAGGCGGTGATGAAGGCCCTCGGTGTCGGCCGGCGGGGGATGGCGTGGCGCGAGATCGAGATCGTAAACGACGATCAGGGACGGCCGCTCGTGCACCTGCACGGCGGTGCGCGCCGGATCGCAGACCAACAGGGCGTGGTCAGCGTGTTGGTCACGCTCGCCCACACGCACGACCACGCCGTGGCCAGTGCGGTGGCGTTGGGCAACTGAGAAGCGTAGAGGGCGCCGGGTGAAGCCAGGGGAAATAGAAGAGGAGCGCTCGCTTCTTCCGACTTTTCACCGTCTTCAGTCGCGCCGCCGGTTCGTACCGCTCAGTAGGCTATTCTCGGGAGTTACCTCCCAAGAAGACCATCCGGCTTTCGGAGTCCACGTGCGCTACGTTTGACTCGGCTACTTTGCCGTTGGGCTCGCGCTCCTCTGGCCCGAAACATACCACCGGCGGTCGGGTCAGTCAATCCCCAACGGCCGTTCCCGGGCTGTGGATAGTGTGGGCAAGATCCGAGAGGAAACCGGCCCCACCTGCAAGAAGCCACGCAGCGGCATAGCCGGAGGCGACGCTTGAGACTCCCAACGAGCGAAGAGATGGCCACCCTTGACCGGCGGGCGGCCGAGGAGTTCGGTGTGCCGACGCTGCTCCTCATGGAGGCGGCGGGCCGGGGCGTGGCCCAGGCGGCCGTCCGGCTGGTAGGCCGCGGCGGCGCGAGGACCGTTGTGGTCGCGGGGAAGGGCAACAACGGTGGTGACGGGCTGGTCGCCGCCAGGGTTCTGCAGGCGGAGGGGTGGCGGATCCTGGTGGTGCTGATCGCCCGTGATGCCGAGGTCAGCGGCGACGCCGCGGTGAACCTCCAGGCCGCGCGCCGGGCTGGGGTGGAGATCACGAACCTCGACAGCACGGCGATGCCCGGGCTGCGAGGGGTGCTGGCAGGCGCCGACCTGGTGGTTGACGGTCTCTTTGGGACCGGGTTTCGCGGCCCGGCGATCGGCCTCTCTGCCAAGACGATCGAGGCCATCAATGGCTGCGGCCGGCCGGTTCTGGCCATAGACATCCCTTCCGGGGTGAACGGCGACACCGGTGCCGTGGACGGCCAAGCCGTGCGAGCCACCGCGACCGTAACGATGGGACTCCCCAAGGCAGGGCTAGTTCTTGTTCCGGGTGCCGTCCACGCCGGACGCATCTGGGTTGCCGACGTGGGACATCCGCCCCGCTTGCTCAACGATCCCGGAATAGCAACGGCCCTCGTCACGGGCGACATGGTGGACGCGGCGATTCCCCGGCGCCGTCTCGACGCGCACAAGGGCGATGCCGGGAGGGTTCTGGCGATCGCCGGCTCCATCGGGCACAGCGGCGCCGCGGTCCTGACGGTGCTCGGTGCGCTGCGCGCCGGCGCCGGCCTGGTTACGCTGGGCGTGCCCGGCGCGATCTACCCGATTGTGGGCCCGGCGGTCATCGAGGGGATGCCGCTGCCGCTTCCCGACAGCGACGGCGCGCTGGCGGCAGAGGCCGCCGGTCAGGTCATGGACCTGGCGGGATCTGCCGATGTGGTGGCGTACGGGCCGGGGATCTCGCGGCTCCCAGGGCCTGCGGCAGTGGTGCAACGCCTGCTCGCGGAGTGTCCTGTTCCGCTGGTGCTGGACGCCGACGCCCTGACCATCCTGGCGGGTCTTCCCGGGGAGATGCCCGCTGGCAGGGCCGCGCGCATCCTGACACCTCATCCCGGTGAGATGGCCCGGTTGCTTCAGTGCACGGTGGACGAGATCCAGCGTCACCGGCTCCAGGCGGCGCGCGCGGCGGCGGCACGGTTCCGGGCAACGGTTGTCCTGAAGGGAGCCCGCACCGTCGTCGCCGATCCCTCCGGGGCCGCGTTCGTTATCCCAACCGGCAATCCGGCCATGGCCGCAGGAGGCATGGGCGACGTGCTCTGCGGGGTAATCGCGGCGCTGGTGGGTCAGGGCCTGCCGGCGACTGCGGCGGCCTGGGCCGGCTCGTACCTGCACGGCCTGGCAGGGGACCGGGTCGCGGCCTGCCGGGGTCCGGTGGGGGTGCTGGCGCGCGACGTGGCCGACGAACTGCCCGGCTCTCTCGCTGCCGTCCGCTCCGGATCGGTGACCGAGGTGGTCACGCCGCTGGGACTGGCCGGCTGATGAACGCGCTCGGCGCCGCTCTTGCGCGGGCACGGTCGCGGACCTGGGCCTCGGTGGACCTGGACGCCGTGGCGCACAACGTGCGCGCGATCCGCTCTCTGCTTCCCGAGAAGACCGCGTTCATGGCCGTTGTAAAGGCGGACGCGTACGGCCACGGGCTCGTCCCGGTGTCCGAGGCAGCGCTGGCAGCCGGCGCGTCCTGGCTTGGCGTGGTCACGCCTGGCGAGGCAGCAGAGTTGCTCGCCGCCGGAGTGCGCGCCCGGACCCTGGTCCTCGGGCCGGTCTCGGCCGGCTGGTTGCCGCGCTTCGTGGACTCTGAGTGCAGGCTGACGGTGGGCACGTTCTCTGCCCTGGAGGCCGTGCAGTCGCTCGATGGTAAGGCCAGGTTCCGCGTTCATATCAAGGTGGACACCGGCATGACCCGGATGGGCGTGACCGTAGAGGAACTGGCCGGCCTGCTCACCCGCGTGGATTCCTCGAAGGCGGAGGTGGAAGGCATCTTCACGCACATGGCCTGTGCCAATGCGCCCGATCCAGCGCCGACCCAAGCGCAGTTCGCCGCCTTTGAGCAGGCGGTTGCGCTCGTGCGGGAGCGGTTCCCTCTGGCGATCGCGCACGCCGCGGCCAGCGCCGCCACCTTCGCCTATCCCGAGGCCCATCTGGACATGGTGCGCATCGGCATCTCCCTCTACGGGGTCGCGCCTGCGCCGCACCTGACCGTTCCTGCGCTACGACCCGTCATGACGCTCTCTTCGCGCGTGACCCGCACCAGGCGCGTTCCGGAGGGGACCCCGGTGTCCTACTGCGGTACCTACCGGACCCCTAAGGCCACCACGATCGCCACTGTCGGCCTGGGTTACGCCGACGGCTACCCGCGCGTGCTTGGGAACACTGGCCATATGCTCGTGGGTGGCCGCCGCCTTCCGGTGGCCGGCCGCGTGTGCATGGACTACACGATGCTGGACGCCGGCGACGCGCCGGTCTGCGAGGGCGACGAGGTCATCGTATTCGGCCCAGGGCTGCCCGTGGACGAAGTTTCCGAGGCCGCGGGCACGATCGCCCACGAGGTGTTCTGCCGCGTGGGCCGCCGCGTGCCGCGCGTCTACCTGCGCGACGGACATTCGGTGGCGGTGGCCGGTGTGGACCCGGAATGATGCGCGTGGCGTTTCAAGGTGAGCGAGGCGCCTACAGCGAGGCGGCGGCGATAGCGCACTTTGGGCCGCTGGAACCCCTGCCATGCCGGACGCTCGCCGCGGTCTTCGACGCGGTGGAGCGCGGCGCTGCGGCCCGGGGAATGGTGCCTGTCGAGAACTCCCAGGCAGGCAGCATCAACGATACCTACGACCTGCTGGTGCGGCGTGCGCTGCACATAGTGGGCGAGCACAACCAACGGATAGAGCACTGCCTGCTGGCACTGCCCGAGGAGACGCTGGACTCGATCCGAACGGTGATCTCGCACCCGCAGGCACTGGCCCAGTGCGACGCGTTCCTGGCGCGCGGCGGGTGGGAGACCGTGGCCACCTATGACACGGCCGGGAGTGCGCAGCTCGTGGCCGTGGATCGCCGCACCGGCGTGGCCGCGATAGCCAGCCGGCACGCGGCCGAGATCTACGGCCTGAAGGTGCTGGCCGAGGGCATCGAGACCAGCCCGGTCAACTTCACCAGATTCCTGGCGCTCTCGCTTACCCCGACGCCTCCCACGGATCGCGCCAAGACTTCGGTCGTGTTCTCGACGGCCAACATACCCGGTGCGCTCCATCGTGCGCTCGGGGCGTTTGCCGAGCGCGGCATCAACCTGACGAAACTCGAATCGCGTCCCAGGCGCGACCGCCCATGGGAGTATCTGTTCTACGTGGACATTGAGACGCACCGTGATTCGCCCGCGGGCCGCGCCGCGCTGGACGACCTGGCCCTGGTGTCCGCGTTCCTCCGCGTTCTGGGATCCTACCCAAGGGCAGAGGGTTGAGCACCGCCTGGCCTCGCGTGGCGCCTGCCGGGGACCGCGGGCTCCTCGTGGAGTTCGCCCCTGACCTCTCGCCGGATGTGATCGCACGGGTCCATGGCGCCGACCGTCTCCTGAGAGATCTGCCCGGCGTGGTTGAGACGGTCCCAGGGCTTCGGTCGGTGCTGGTCGTGTACAACCCGCTGGAGGTCTCCTTTGACGAGATCGCCGGGCGCGGCGAAGCCGTTGCCCGGGCGTCGGCACCGGTGCCTGCCTCGGATGGGGCCCTGGTGGAGATACCGGTTGTCTACGGCGGTACCGCAGGGCCGGACCTGGAAGAAGTCGCGCGGGCCTGTGGGATCACGCAGTCCGAGGTCATCGCGCTGCACAGCGGGACAGACTACCTGGTCTATATGCTTGGGTTCGCGCCCGGGTTTCCGTATCTGGGGCTGCTGGCACCGCGACTGCGTATGCCGCGCCGGCCAACACCCCGCATCCGCGTGCCCTCCGGCAGCGTGGCCGTAGCCGACGCGTTCAGCGGCATCTACCCCCATGAGACCGCGGGCGGCTGGCATCTCCTGGGTCGCACCAATCTGCGCCTGTTCGATCCCAGCAGGATCCAGCCGTGCCTGCTGCAGCCGGGCGACCGGGTGCGACTAGTGCCGGTTCCACACGGCTCCGCGGCATGGCATGTGGCCCAAGCGGACGCTACGCCCGTCGGCGCGATTGGACGCCCGGTCTTCGAGGTGCTGGAACCCGGGCTGATGACGACCGTGCAGGACCGCGGCAGGATCGGGTGGCGGAGGTTCGGTGTTCCCTCGTCCGGTGCCCTGGATCTGCCTGCGCTGGACGCGGTCAACCGCGTGCTGGGCAACCTGCCCGGAGCCGCCGCCCTTGAGTTGACGTTTCCCGGCCCGAGGATGCGCGTTCTCTCCGAGGCCGAGATCACCGTTGCCGGCGCCGACCTCGCCGCCCTGGTCAACCGGACCGCACTTGATCCCGAGGAGCCGGTTCGCATGCGTCCCGGCGATCTGCTCGAGTTCGAACCGCCGCGTGGAGGCCAGTGGCTCTACCTGGGGGTGGCCGGCGGAGTGGAAGTGCCGCCACTGATGGGCAGCCGTTCAGTCTATGCCCGGGGTGGTCCGGGCGGGCCGTTGGGGCGCGCGCTTCGGGCAGGAGATGTTCTCGGAATGGGAGAAGCAAGCAGCGCCCGGCGCAGGACCCGGCGGCCCGGCGAACCCTTGACAACAAGGAACGGTCCGGTCCGGGTGGTTCTCGGCCCCCAGGCCGGTGCCTTCACGGCCGAGGCGCAGGCGGCCTTCCTGGGCCGGGCATACACGGCCACCGCGCAGCGTGACCGCAGCGGGTCGCGGCTGGCAGGTTCGATCCTGGGACACCGGGGCAGCGCCGAGATACTGTCCGATGGTCTTCTTCCCGGCGCCATCCAGATTCCGGCGGACGGCCGGCCGCTGGTGATTCTCGCCGACGGCCCGACGACGGGCGGGTATCCGAAGATCGCCTGGGTGATCGGGCCCGATCTGTGCCGTGTTGCTCAGGCCGGGCCAGGGGAAGAGCTTCGCTTCCAGGCCGTTGCGGTTGAGGCGGCTCACGCCGCGGTCAGAGAGCACGCTGGGGTAGCGTGCCGCACGCGATAGCACAATAGAAAGGGGGACCCAGTGCAGCTAGGACGCCTGCCACGCATCAAGCTGGCCTCACTTCCCACGCCACTGGAGGAAGCGCCGTCACTCTCGGCCTACCTGGGGGGACCGCGCATCCTGTTCAAGCGCGACGACATCACCGGGCTGGCGTTTGGCGGAAACAAGGTCCGAAAGGCCGAGTACCTGATGGGCGAGGCCGTGGATCGCAGTTGCGACGTGGTGATCACCGTCGGCGCGGTGCAGTCGAACCACGCCCGGACCATAGCGGCCGCCGCGCGCCGCCTGGGGCTGGACGCGATCGCCGTGCTGAGCGGAGAAGAGTCGGCGGAGCGGCAGGGCAACCTGCTGCTTGACTCGGTCCTCGGGGCGGACGTGCGCATCATCAACACCGACGACAACTACGTCCTCATGGGAGTTGTGGAGGACGTCGCGCGCGATCTTCGTAGGCAGGGACGCACGCCCTACGTCATCCCACTCGGGGGCTCGACCCCGCTGGGCGCGGCGGCATTTGCCAACGCCGGGCTCGAGCTGCTGGAGCAGCTCAACGGCCGGGGCATCCGGGCCGATGCCATCGTGCACGCCAGCGGCTCGGGCGGGACACAGGCCGGACTCTACACCGCGATGAAGGTCACGCAGTCCGGGATCCGCGTGCAGGGAATCAGCGTCGGGCCGACACGGGAGGTCGTTACTGCCCGTGTCCGCGGCCTGGCCGAGGAACTGGTCACGCTCCTGCACCTCGACTGGAGGCCCCACCCAGACGACATCGTGGTGACGGACGAATATGTGGGCGAGCGGTACGCGGTACCCACACCCGCCTGTCTCGACGCGATCCGCTTGGTGGCCAGGACCGAAGGGATACTGCTGGACCCGGTCTACACGGGCAAGGCCATGGCAGGGCTTGTTGACATGGTCCGGCGCGGGCAGTTCGGCCCGGACCAGACCGTTGTTTTCTGGCACACCGGCGGCCAGCCTGCGCTCTTCGCGTACGCCGGGTGGCTCACCGAGGGATAGGAGGAAACTCCGGTGTCCGGCCGGGCCGCACCCGTTGTCCTCGCCGTGGCGCTCGTGGCCGCCGCCCTGGCGGCGCTGCCGGCGGCTGCGGACGAGGCGCTGCTTCGCCGCGCGTTTGGCGCGTTTCTCCAGTCCGCGGAAGAGATGCGGATCGAGGCGATTCCCGACCTTTACGACGGAGGTTACGCCCGCATCACCGCGACCGGCCGGCGCCTTCTGTTGAACGAGGGCCTGCGCGTTGACGAGGCGATGATTCGGCTGGTCGGCGTGAGTCTCGATCCTGCCGCGCTCCGGGCCGGCACACTCAAGGTCCTGGACTTCCGCGACAGCGCCCTTCAGGTCAGGGTGCTCCTGCGCAGTCTCCAGGACTACTTCAACGCCGGTAACGCTTTCGACGACATCCGGCTCTGGGCAGAGGATGGCTACCTGCTGGGGTCCGGGACGGTGCTGTTCCGCGGCCAGCCTACGAGGCTTCGCATGAAGGGGTTCTTCGCGGCCTCCGGCACCACGGAGGTCTTCTTCTACTTCGACACGCTACACGCCGGCGCGCTGCCGGTGCCCTCTGCCGTCATCCGCGACCTCGAAAGGCAGTTGAATCCGGTAATGCACCAGCGCCTCTGGCCGGTTACCTTCAAGATCCGCTCGGTCAGGCTGGACGCGCACGCGCTGACCATCAGCAGCCAGGGCGAAGGCACGGGTCCGGGGTACGGAGGAGGGCAGCAGCCGGCCTATGCTCCATGAGGGCAGGTTACCCCTTATACTGATAACGACGAAGCAGGGGAGCGTGCCTCATCGGTACGTGGACGCGGTCCGTCTCGCCGGCGGTGATCCCATCGTGGTCGGCCCCGGCGATCGGCTCCCGGTGACGTTCGACGGGCTGCTGCTCTCTGGTGGCGAGGACGTGCACCCGAGGCACTATGGACAGGAGATAGCTTCTTCGGTGCAGGAGACGCTTAGGATTGATGATGCGCGCGACATCATGGAACTGGACCTGGCGCACGCTGCGCTCCGGGCCGATCTGCCTGTGCTCTGCATCTGCCGGGGAGCGCAGGTCATGAACGTGGCTGCCGGCGGCACGCTGTGGCAGGATCTCTCCCTGGCAGGGATTCCTTCCTCCGCGCACTACCAGAGCGGCGGAGACTACTGGGAGACTTCTCACGAGGTCATCGTGGAGCCCGGAAGCCGGCTGGCCGCGATCGTCGGTGCGGGTCCCCTGCTTGTGAACTCCTATCACCACCAGGCGGTCGCGGAGGCCGCGCCCGGGTTGGCGATCACCTCCCGCGCCCCGGACGGCACGATCGAGAGTCTGGAAAGCCGGCGGCACCGATGGGTGATGGCGGTTCAGTGGCACCCCGAGCGCCTTGTGCGGCACCACCCGGTTCACCTTCGGCTCTTCACCCGGCTAGTGGAGGAGGCCCGTCGCCCATGATGCGCCCGCGGTTGACAGTCATAGTTCTGCTCGCTGCGATCCTGGCGGCGCCATGGGCTGCGGGGGAGGCGGCTGCGGCCGGCGCGGTGCCAGCGGTCGCTCAGGCGGCCGGTGTAGTACCGGTAGCGCCGGAGGGCGGCCCCGAGGTGCACCGCATCATCGTGGACGGCGTCATCGGACCGGCCACTGCGCGGTTCATCCTGCGCGTGGTGCGCGATGCCGACCCGGCGAGCATCGAGGCGCTGGTCATCCAGATGGACACCCCGGGCGGTCTCATGCGCTCCATGGACGAGATTACCAAGTCCATCCTGAATGCCAGGGTGCCGGTGGTCGTCTACATAGCGCCCCACGGCGCGCGGGCGGCTTCTGCCGGCGTGTTCATCACCTACGCGGCGCACATTGCGGCAATGGCCCCGGCCACCCACATCGGCGCCGCGACCCCGGTGGCCGTCGGGACGGGTGAGGGCAAGGAGCCGGACAAGGCCATGATGGAGAAGGTCACCAACGACGCGGTGGCCAACCTGCGCGCCATGGCCCGGCGCCGGGGCCGGAACGCCGAATGGGCTGAGAAGGCGGTGCGGCAGGCGGTTTCCATCACCGAGGAGGAAGCCGTAGCGGAGCGGGTCGTGGATCTTGCGGCTTCGGACATGCACGACCTGCTGCGCAAGCTCGACGGCCGGACCGTCGAGACAGACCTCGGTCCGAAGAAGCTGCGCACCGCTGGGGCCCGCATAGTGGATCACAGGATGGACCTGACCGAGCGGTTCCTGTTCACGCTCAGCGACCCCAACGTGGGCTTCATCCTCATGAACATAGGGATTCTGGGCATCATGGTCGAGCTCTACAACCCGGGGGCAATACTGCCCGGGGTGGTCGGAGGCATCGCGCTGATACTGGGATTGGCCTCGTTCGCCATCGTGCAGGTGAACGTCGCCGGTCTGCTGCTGATCGCCTTCGCCATACTGCTCTTCATCGCCGACCTCAAGGTGCCGGGACACGGCGTGCTGACCGCCGGCGGCGTCATCGCCTTCATAATCGGCGCGGTCCTGCTCACCGAGCATCAGGCGCCGTTCCTGCAGATCTCGCTGCGGCTGATCCTGACCGTTGCCGCGCTGCTGGCCGCGTTCTTCCTGTTCGCCGTGGGCGCCGGGATCCGCGCGCAGCGGTCCAGGCCGCGCAGCGGCCAGGAACACCTGGTCAACGCGATAGGCGTGGCCCGGTCGCGGCTGGATCCCGAGGGCCAGGTGCACGTGCAGGGCGAGATGTGGAGCGCGACCTCGGTTGCGGGTCCCATTGAGGACGGCCAGAGGGTGCGCGTCGTCGAGATGGACGGCCTGCGCGTGCGCGTCAAGCCCGAGCCCGATCCTCCGAGATAGCGCCGCGCCTGCCGCGGCATACCCTGGTTCCATGCGCGTAGTCGTCGAGACCTCCTCACCCGAGGCCACCGAGTCCCTGGGGCGACGCATCGGCGCGCACCTGCGCCCAGGGGATACGGTGGCGCTGGTGGGCCCGCTGGGGTCCGGCAAGACCGTGTTGGCGCGAGGTCTGGCGCTCGGCGCCGGGGCGACCGGGCACATGGCAAGCCCCTCCTTCGTGGTAATCCGCGAGTACGTCGGTCCGGTGCGCGTCTACCACGCCGATCTCTACCGCCTGGAGCACCCCGGCGATCTGGCGCACCTGGGCCTGGAAGAGTTGATGGACGGCGACGGCATCGTCATCGCGGAATGGGCCGACCGCGCCCCGTGGATCCTGCCGGTGGAGCACCTTTGGGTCGAGTGCGCCTTCGGCGAATCCGACACATGCCGCGTGTTCGTCCTGAGCGCGCCCGTTGGGATGGCCGACCGGATCGCCGTCGCGGCGGAGCAGTGAGCGCCATGCGCGTGCTAGCCATTGAGGTCAGCACGCCGCGCGGGAGCGTGGCGGTCGTGGGCCAACAGGGGACTATCTCCGAGCGGTCGGCCGACGTGCCCGGCGCCCACCTCGAGTGGCTGGTGGGTGCGGTCGCCGCGGCCCTGGACGACGCCCACATGGGGTCGGGGGACGTGGACGCCCTGTCCGTGTCGCTGGGGCCGGGCGGTTTCGTCGGGCTGCGCATCGGCGCGGCCACGGCCGCTGCCTGGGCCCATGCAGCCGGCCGCCCGCTGGTCGGGATCCCGACGCTCGACGTGATCGCCGCGGGCGCAGTCGAGGACCGAGGCCACAGTTCTGCCGGCATGGTGCTGTCCGTCGCCGATGCCCGGCGCGGCGAGGTGGCCGCGGCGCTCTACCGGTGTAGGGCGGTGCCCGCGGATCCCGTGAGGTTGACCCCGGATCTGCTGGTGGCTCCGAGCGCGATCCGCGACCTGTTGCCAGCTATTGACGAGCCCATCGTCGTGGCGGGCGATGGGCTCAGGCTGCACGCGCCGGCCATCCTGGAGGCCCTGCATCCGTGGGCCTCCCAGGCACCGCGCGATCGCTGGTGGCCCCGTGCCTCGGTGCTTGGGGCGGTCGGCCGGACGCGCCTGCTGCGCGGGGAGCGCCACGACCCCATGCGGTTGGTGCCGATCTACGCGCGCGGGCCGGAGGCCCGGGCATGGGAGGAACGGTCTTCCGTGGTCGAGAAAGGTGGCGCGTAGCCGGGCGCCGGCGGAGCGCGACGGATTCGGGAGCGAGATGAAGCAGATAACGCGGGTGCGCGTTGAACCCATGGTGCTGGCAGACCTGCCGTGCGTGTGCGCGATCGAGCAGGAAGCGTTCGCGTCACCGTGGCCCAAGGACGCCTATCGCTCTGAGCTGCAGCACAACAAGTCCGCCTTCTACGTGGTGGCCAGGGATGAGATGGGTTCGGTCGTTGGTTTCGCCGGCATGTGGGTGATCTTCGATGAGGCGCACATAACAACGCTGGCCGTGGATACTCACCGCCGCCGCGAGGGCATCGGCAGCCGGTTGCTGCTTGCCCTCGTTGACGCGGCCCTGGAGCGAGGGGCGCGCTGGCTGACGCTGGAGGTCAGGCCCTCCAACGTGGATGCCCTGGCGCTGTACCGCAAGTTCGGCCTCCGTGAAGTGGCCCTGAGGCGCCGGTACTACAGCGACAACGGAGAAGACGCGGTCGTGATGTGGACCGGCAACCTGAGGGATCCCGAAGCGCAGGCCCGGCTCGATGCGCTGCGGCTCAGCCTGGGGGAGTAGGGGGCATCGTTCGGGTCGCCGTGCTGGTGCTGGGTATCGAGACCTCCTGCGACGAGACCGCCGCGGCTGTGGTCGCCGGCGGTGTGCGGATCCAAAGCAACGTCGTCGCATCCCAGGAGGATCTCCACCGGAGATATGGCGGGGTCGTCCCAGAGTTGGCCTCGCGCAGGCACCTCGAGCGGCTTCTCCCGGTTGTGGACCTGGCCCTGGAGCAGGCCGGAGCGCGCTGGTCTGACCTCGGCGGCATAGCCGTCACGCGCGGACCGGGCCTGCTCGGAGCGCTGGCGGTCGGCGTTGCCGCTGCCAAGTCCTTCGCCTACGTGCACGGGCTGCCGCTTGTGGGCGTCAACCATCTGGAAGCGCACCTGTTCGCCAACGTGCTGGACCGAGGTCCGCTGCCCACCCCCTCCCTGGCGCTCATCGTTTCAGGAGCCCACACGGATTTGGTGCTGATAGAGGGCCACCACCGCTATGAGATGCTGGGACGGACGCGCGACGATGCCGCCGGCGAGGCATTTGACAAGGTCGCGCGCGCCATGGGTCTGGGCTATCCCGGCGGCCCTGCACTGGACCGGCTGGGCCGCACCGGCGATGCTTCGGCCGTGCCGCTGCCCGTGCCGTTCCCCGGCGGCGGGCTTGACTTCAGCTTCAGCGGAGTGAAGACCGCGGCGCTCCGGGCGCTGGCAGCAGAGCCGTTGCCCTCTCCGTCGTTCGTCGCCGGGCTCGCGGCCTCTCTTCAACGCGTTGTCGCCGAGGCCTTGGCGACCAAGACCGCGCGCGCCGCCCGCGAGTACCGGCCGCGGGCCCTGCTGCTGGCGGGCGGCGTGGCGGCCAACTCGGTCCTGCGCGCGCGCCTGGAGGCCGAATCCGGCCGCCTCAGCATCCCCCTGCTCGTCCCGCGGATGGAACTCTGCACCGACAACGCGGCCATGGTCGCGGCCTGCGGCGCTTCCCGCCTGGCCCGAGGAGAGCAGGACTCCTGGGATATGGGCGCGGCCGCGGACCTGCCCCTCACGGGCTGACCTCCCGACCGACCTCCCGGCGCACGGAACTATCTTTCCCCAGGGTCTTGATCGCGGCGATCCGCCGGAATAAGATGGGGGGTGGTTAGCACTCGGGTACCGAGAGTGCCAAATCACAAACACCCCGCAAGGAGGGACGTAGACGATGAAGCTCAAGCCACTGGGCGACCGCGTGGTCGTGAAGCCCCTGGAAGAGGAGGAGCGCACAAAGGGAGGCATCGTCCTGCCGGACACCGCCAAGGAGAAGCCGCAGCACGGCGAGGTGATCGCGGTGGGGCCGGGTGAGTGGGACGAGGACGGCAAGAAGCGCATCGCTCCGGATGTGAAGCCGGGCGATCGGGTGCTGTACGCCAAGTACGCGGGTACCGAGGTCAAGACCGACGACGGCGACCTGCTGATCCTCCGCGCCAGCGACGTGCTGGCCATCGTCGAGAAGCCCGCGGCCAAGACCAAGGCCAAGGGATAAGGGAGACCTACGATGCCGAAGATTCTGGCTTACGACGAGGAAGCCCGGCGCTCGATGGAGCGCGGGGTCAACAAGCTGGCCGAGGCCGTGAAGATCACGCTGGGCCCCAAGGGGCGCAACGTGGTACTCGAGAAGAAGTTCGGTTCGCCCACGATCACGCACGACGGCGTGACGGTGGCCAAGGAAATCGAGCTGGAGGACCCCTTCGAGAACGCGGGGGCGCAGCTCGTGCGCGAGGTGGCCACCAAGACCGAGGACGTGGCCGGCGACGGCACCACAACTGCTACCATTCTGGCCCAGGCGATCATGCGCTCCGGGCTCAAGATGGTCGCCGCCGGTTCCAACCCCATGGCGCTGAAGCGGGGCATTGACAAAGCGGTCGCCGCGGTGGTCGCCGAGATTCACAAGGCGGCCAGGCCCGTAGAGACCAAAGAGGCAATCGAGCAGGTCGCCAGCATTGCGGCAAACGACGCCCTGATCGGCCAGCTCATCGGCGACGCGATGGACAAGGTCGGCAAGGACGGGGTCATCACCGTCGAGGAGTCCAAGGGGATCGAGACGACCGTAGAGGTCGTCGAGGGGATGATGTTCGACAAGGGCTACATCTCACCGTACTTCATCACGGACCCCGAGAAGATGGAAGCGATTCTCGACGACGTGGCCATCCTGCTGACCGACAAGAAGATCAGCGCGATCAAGGACCTGCTGCCGGTCCTGGAGCGGGTCGTGCAGATGGGCCGGCCGTTGATGATAATCGCCGAGGATCTGGAAGGCGAGGCCCTTGCCACCCTGGTGGTCAACAAGCTCCGGGGAACGCTGCAGGCGGTCGCCGTCAAGGCCCCCGCGTTTGGCGAGCGGCGCAAGGCGATCCTCGAGGACATCGCTATTCTCACCGGCGGTCAGGTCATCAGCGAAGAGGTCGGCCTCAAGCTGGAGAACACCGAGATGCAACACCTGGGCCGCGCCGGGCAGGTGAAGATCCGCAAGGATGAGACGATCATCATCAAGGGCGCGGGCGAAACCGAGCAGATCCAGAAGCGCGTACAGCAGCTCCGCAAGCAGATCGAGGAGACCGAGTCCGACTACGACCGTGAGAAGCTGCAGGAGCGCCTCGGCAAGCTGGCCGGGGGCGTGGCAGTGGTCAAGGTCGGGGCGCCCAGCGAGGCGGAGTTGAAGTACCGCAAGACCCGCACCGAGGACGCTCTGCGTGCGACACGCTCGGCCGTCGAGGAGGGCATCGTGGCCGGCGGCGGCTCCGCGCTGGTGGTGGCGAGCAAGGCCGTCAAGTCGTTGGGGCTGAAGGGCGACGAGAAGGTCGGCGCCTCGATCGTTGCGAATGCACTCGCCGAGCCCGCGCGGCAGCTCGCCGTCAACGCCGGGCAGGAGGGGTCCATCATCGTAGAGCACCTCAAGGAGCAGAAGCCGGATTGGGGCTACGATGTAATGATCAACGAGTTCGTGGACATGTTCAAGGCAGGCATCGTGGATCCCGCCAAGGTGGTGCGCTCCGCGCTGCAGAACGCGGCCAGCATCTCCGGACTGCTGCTGACCACCGAGGCCATGGTCGTGGAGAAGCCGGAGGAGGAGAAGCCGCAGGGACCGGCGGCGCCGCAGATGCCGATGATGTAGGCGTCTCTGCGCGGCCTCCGGTCGCAGGGAAGTTCGGCAGGAGTTCCACAAGAGGGGGGAGCCGTTCGGCTTCCCCCTCTGCACCACCACGATCGCGCCCAAGGAGCCGGTCATGAGATTCGGGTTCATTCCGACCGAAGGCGGCCACCTCTTCGAGCAGGCGCTGCGCGAGGTGCTGCTGGGCGAGGAGCTGGGCTTCCACTCGGCATGGATGGAGGAGCACCACGGCGTCACCAACCACTACTGGCCTTCACCGTTGGTGATCCTGGCCGGTTTTGCGACGCGGACTTCAAGGATTCTGCTGGGGACCAACATCGCGGTGCTGCCCTTCTACCACCCGGTCCGTGCCGCGGAAGACGTGGCCATGCTGGACGTGATCTCTGGCGGCCGCGTTATCTTCGGCGTGGCGATCGGCTACCGGCCGCAGGAGTTCGCCCTCTACGGCGCGCCGCTTGAGAACCGTGGAGCCCGCCTGTCCGAGGCGATCCGGTTGATGCGGCGCCTCTGGGCAGAGGAGTCGGTGACGTTCTCCGGCCGGCACTACGCCGTCTCAGACGCGCGGATAGAGCCGCGGCCCCTTCGTCCGGTGCCCGTCTGGATTGGAGGGTGGGGTGACCTGTCGCTGCGACGCGCGGCCGAGCTGGGCGATGCCTGGATTCCAGGCCCGACGGCCCGCCTCGAGAAACTGCTCGATGCTCAGGCGACGTACAGGCGCCACCTGGTGAAGTTCGGTAGAGATCCGGGCGCGGTCCCCACGCCCCTTACCCGCGAGCTGGTCATCGCCGAGACCGAGGCACGGGCGCGCGAGCTGGCGGAGCGGCACCTGCTCGTCAACTACCGCGACGAGTACGGCAAGGACTGGTCGCACCCGCTGATAGGACGGGAAGATGAAACCCGCCTGGACCGGTTGGACGACCTGGGCCGCGACCGCTTCCTAATAGGGACGCCCGAGCAGGTGGTGCGGCAGATCGAGCGGCTCAGGGACGTCTTCGGCGTAGACCACCTGATCTTCCGAACGTACTTCCCCGGCATGCCGCACGAACACATCATGGCCGAACTGATACTGCTGGCGAAGGAAGTTATGCCGGCCTTTGCAACCGGCGATCTGGGGGAAGCTCATGATGACACCTAACCTCAACGGCTTGATTCCAGCCACGGTTCTACCGATGACCGACGAGGCCCGGCCCGACCTCGATACCCTGGCGCGCTATCTCGACTGGGTGGTCCGCCAGGGACCGGTGGGGGTAGCGATCAACGCCGACACCGGCGAAGGCCCGCACCTGTCGCGGTCCGAGAAGCGGGCGGTTCTCGATGCCGCGGTGGCCGCGGTGGCAGGCCGCGCGCTGGTCATTGCGGGGATCGGCGGTCCCTACACCGAGGAGGCCATAGCGCAGGCGCGCGCCGCGAAGGCAGCGGGAGCGGACGCCCTGTTGATTTTTCCCATCCCGGCCTTCTTCGGCCGCCCTCTATTCCCGGAGATCCCGTATGAGTACCATCGGGCCATCGCCCGCGCCGCGGATCTCCCCATGATCCTTTTCCAGCTGCAGCCCGCCCTCGGCGGGGTGGAGTTTACGGCGGAAGCGATGGCGCGCCTGCTGGAGATTGACACCGTGGTGGCGATCAAGGAAGCGTCTTTCGATGCCATGAAGTTCGTTCAGATGCGCTCGATCCTGGACCAGGCGCAGCGGCGGATCACGCTCCTGACCGGCAACGACAACTTCATCTGCCACTCGTTCGTGCTCGGCGCCGAGGGCGCGCTCATCGGTTTTGGGACGCTGGCCGTGCGGCTGCAGGTGGAGATGATCGAAGCTGCTCGCCGCCGCGACTGGGACGAGGCGTTTCGGCTCTCCGGCATCGTGCAGCCGCTGGCCGACGCGATCTTCGCGCCGCCGGTACCCAACTACCGTGCTAGGACCAAGGAGGCGCTGCGCATGCTCGGCGTGATCGGTAGCGCGGCCGTGCGGCCTCCGCTTCTTCCCGTGGATGACGATGAACGTAGGCGGATCCGGCTCGCCCTGGAGCGCGCGGGGATGTTGGAGCCCGGCCGTGCTGGATAGAGGGACCTCGGTGGGCGCCCGTTCTGCTTGCAATTGTGCGATATTTGTGGTAGCGTTTGGGTTGGAAACCCCATATCGCACCGATTGCAAGCCAAAAATCCGAACATTTGATGCTGAAACCGTTGAGAATGTTCGTTATTGGAGGTGGCGGGCGGGAACACGCGCTCGTCTGGCACCTGCATCGGCACTACGCTGACGCCGCCCTCTTTTGCGCCCCAGGAAATCCGGGAATCTCCGCGCTCGCCACCTGCCTGCCGATCTCCGCTACCGACCTGGAGTCGCTCGCAGGCGCGGCCTCATCGCTTGAGATTGATCTGACGATAGTCGGTCCAGAAGCGCCACTGGTCGCCGGCATCGCGGACCTGTTCGAGATGCGCGGCCTGCCTGTTGTCGGCCCGTCCGCTCTGGCCTCGGCACTGGAAGGCAGCAAGGTCTTCGCCAAGGGCCTCATGGAGCGCCACAGGATTCCGACCGCGGAACACGCCGCGTTTGACGAGCCAGCGCCCGCGCTCCGGTATCTCGCGGGCGCCTCCGGCCCGGTCGTCGTGAAGGCCGATGGCCTGGCCGCGGGCAAGGGCGTCATCGTCTGCGATGATCGCGCTCATGCCAGGAGCGCCGTGGAGACGATGATGGTGGACCACGCCTTCGGCGACGCCGGCCAGAGGATCGTGATAGAGGAGCGCCTGGAGGGCGACGAGGCAAGCGTCTTCGCGCTGGTGGACGGTGAGGCAGTTGCGCTGCTGCCGGCGGCGGCGGATCACAAACGGGCGCACGATGGCGACCAGGGCCCCAACACCGGGGGCATGGGAGCAGCGGCGCCGGTTCCCCTGAGCCGGGAACTGCGCGAGCGGATCCTCTCCGAGATCATCCAGCCCACCGCGCGCGCGATGTGCGCGGAAGGCCGCCCGTATCGCGGGGTTCTCTTCGCAGGGCTGATGCTGACCAGCGAAGGTCCCAAGGTGTTGGAGTTCAACTGCCGGCTTGGGGATCCGGAGGCGCAGGTGATCCTGCCGCTTCTGGAGACCGGGCTGCCGGATGCGTTCGCAGCGCTGCGCGAAGACGGGCTTGCAGGAGACAGCCTCTCGGAAGCGCGCGGTGCAGCGGTCGGGGTTGTGATGGCATCGGGCGGCTACCCGGAGCGCTATGAGACCGGGATTCCCATCGCTGGCCTTGAGCAGGCCGCGGAAGAGGCCCTTGTCTTTCACAGCGGCACGAGCCGCCGAGACGGAATCGTCACAACCGGGGGCGGGCGCGTTCTGACGGTGGTCGGTCAGGGCGGGACAATCGGAGAGGCGCGCGCGAGCGCCTACCGTGCCGCCGGCAGTATCCGTTTCGATGGGATGCACTACCGGCGGGACATAGGCGCACGGCTGGAAGCCGTAGCCCAGACCCGCGGCGGCGCATTGCCAGCGGGCAGGAGGTAGAATCCGGTGCCGGTAACCGCGGTCGTCGGAGGTCACTGGGGCGATGAGGGCAAGGGCAAGATCGTAGACGCCCTTGCCGCCGAGGCGGATCTCGTCATCCGCTACAACGGCGGGACAAACGCAGGGCATACGATTGTCAACGATCGGGGCGTCTTCCGGCTGCACCTCGTGCCCTCGGGCGTGCTCTACCCGTCGGCCGTCTGCCTAATAGGCCCAGGCGTGGTGGTCAACCCGGACGCTCTGAGCGAGGAACTGGCGATGCTCGAAGCCAGCGGGGTCTCCACGCGCAACGTGGTTGTCTCCAACCGGGCGCACATCGTGATGCCCCACCACGTGATGCTGGACGTGCGCGAGGAAGCGCTGCGCGGCAGCGGCAGCCACGGCACGACGAAACAGGGCATCTGGCCGGCATACGCGGACAAGACCGCCCGGGTAGGCGTCCGCATGGGCGATCTCCTGCATCCTGCCTATCTTGAGAACGCGGTCCGGTACCAGGTGGCCAGGACGAACCGGATGCTGGCCGGGGCCGTGGACGCGGAGGAACTGCTGGCGCGCTGCGCCAGATGGCGTGAGGCGCTCTCCTCCCGCATCGTGGACGGCCACGGCATCGTGCAGCGTGCCCTGCGCACCGGGGCGCGCATCCTGCTGGAGGGGCACCTGGGCGTGATGCGCGACCTGGACTGGGGGATCTACCCCTACGTCACTTCTTCCACCTGCCTGCCGGGTGGAGCAGCCGCGGGAGCCGGCATACCCGCATCCTGCATCACGCACGTGGTTGGCGTGGTCAAGTCCTATACGACCGCGGTCGGTGCCGGGCCCATGCCCACCGAGATACACGGCGCCACCGCGGACCTCATCCGCGAGGCAGGGCAGGAGTTCGGCACGACCACCGGACGGCCGCGGCGGTGCGGCTGGTTCGACGCTGTGGCCGCCCGCTTCGCCGCCGAGCTGGCGGGCTTCACAGAGCTGGCCGTGATGAAGCTCGACGTGCTGTCGGGCATGGACACCGTGAGGATTTGTACTGACTACCGCCTGCGCGGCACTCTGCTGGATGGGATGCCGGACACGGTGACGCTGCAGGAGGTCGAGCCCGTCTACGAGACGCTCCCCGGCTGGCGGCTCCCCGGACGGACTGATGCTGGCGGAATTGACGCCGGGCTGACTGACGCCGGGCGGACTGACGCTTCCCGCGATCTCCCTGTGGAAGCCCGCCTTTTCCTGGACCGCCTGGCGGCCCTGGTGGAGGTTCCGGTGACGATGGTGGGCGTGGGCAGGGAGCGCGAGGCCCTGCTGCGCCTGCAAGCCCCGGCCGCATCAGAGGGCCGGCGGTGATAGAGCGCTACTCCACCAGCGAGATGCGGACGCTGTGGGCGCCCGAGACCAAGTTCGCGGTGTGGCTGGAGATCGAGCTGCTGGCTGTGGAGGCCCAGGCCGCCCTCGGACTGGTTCCGCGCGAGGTCGCGGAGCGGCTGCGCCGCACGGCGAAGTGCGGCACCCCCGCGCGCATTGACGAGATCGAGCGCGCCGAGACCCAACACGACGTCGTCGCGTTCCTGCGCTCGGTGGCAGAGTGCACTGGCCCCGACGCTTCGTATCTTCATCGAGGACTGGGCTCGTCGGACGTGGTGGACACGGCCCAATCCGTGCTGCTGGTGCGCGCGGCCGACCTGATCCTCGAAGCGCTGGCCAGGGTGCGCCGCGTCACCGCCGCGACGGCTTCATCTCACCGCTACACGCTCATGGCCGGCCGCACGCACGGGATGCAGGCCGAGCCCATTACCTTCGGGGTCAAGGTGGCGCTCTGGCACGCGGAGCTGGGCAGGGCAGAGGCCCGGCTGCGCGCGGCCCGGGAGGCGGTGCGCGTGGGCAAGCTCTCGGGCGAGGTGGGGACCTTCATCCACAGTCCTCCCGAGATAGAGGCCGCGGTCTGCGAGGGCCTGGGACTGGAGCCGGCTCCGGTGAGCAGCCAGATCCTGCAGCGCGACCGCCACGCCGAGTTCGTGGCGGTCCTGGCCATTCTGGCCGGGAGCATAGAGAAGATCGCCACGGAGATCCGCTCGCTTCAGCGCACCGAGATAGGAGAGGTCGAGGAGCCATTTGGCGAGCGCCAGACCGGATCCTCTGCGATGCCCCACAAGCGCAATCCGATCCTGTGCGAGCGGCTGGTGGGGTTGGCGCGCGCCGTGCGCGCCGCGGTGCCAGTTGCGATGGAGAACCAGGCGCTGTGGGGCGAGCGCGACATAAGCCACTCATCGGCCGAACGGTTGATCCTGCCGCAGGCGACCGGGCTGGTGCACTACATGCTGGGGGTCCTGCACCGCGTGCTCTCCGGGCTGCGCGTCCGCACCGACGTCATGCAGCGCAACCTCGATTCATCCGGCGGCCTTGTCTACAGCCACCGCGTGCTGCTGGCCCTGATGGAGGGAGGCCACAGCCGCGACGAGGCCTACCGGATCGTGCAGGAGACCGCGACCGCGGCGCTGGAAGGCGAGGGCAGGTTCGGGGACCTGCTTGTAGCCCGGGGGGTCCTCGCGCCGGAGGAACGGGACGCATGTTTCGATCCGGCGCCCTACCTGCGCCACGTGGATTTGATACTGGAGCGCGCCGGCATCCCGCGATGAGCATATCGGACGCGCCGGCGGTCGTTGCCACCGATCTTCCGCTGCCGGTGTTCGCGCGGGGCAAGGTGCGCGACGTCTACGATCTGGGCGAGCGCCTTCTCATCGTGGCCACAGATCGCCTGTCGGCCTTCGACCATGTGCTGCCCACGCCGGTGCCTGGAAAGGGCCGCATCCTGACCCGGCTCTCCGCGTTCTGGTTTGCCCGCACCCGAAAGATAGTCCAGAACCACCTGATAGCCACGGACATAGACCAGATGCGCCTGCCGCCGGCGGTCGGTGAGCAGGTTCGGCTCCTGGACGGCCGGGCCATGCTCGTGCGCAGGGCCAACCGGATTGACGTGGAGTGCGTGGTGCGGGGATACCTGACCGGGTCCGGATGGCAGGAGTACAGCCGGGACGGCGCGGTCTGCGGCGTGCGCCTGCCGGACGGCCTTGCGCACGGCGCCCGCCTGCCGCACCCCATCTTCACACCGGCGACCAAGGCCGCCTCCGGGCACGATCAGAACATCGCGTTCGAGGAGGTCGCGCGTCTGGTAGGCGGAACTCTGGCGGAGCGCATGCGCGATCTCAGTCTGGCGCTATACCTCCACGCCGCGGCAGTGGCGGAGAGGTGCGGGCTCCTGCTTGCCGACACCAAGTTCGAGTTCGGGATGGTCCGCGGGGCATCAGGCGGCGCGGGGGGCGATGCGTTGATGCTGATTGACGAGGCGCTCACCCCTGACTCATCGCGCTACTGGGATGCCGCGGAGTACACGGCCGGAAGGCTGGCATCGTTCGACAAACAGATTGTGCGCGACTACCTGACACGCACCGGATGGAACCGCGAGTCTCCGGCGCCGGCCCTGTCAGACGACGTGGTAGAGGCCACGCGGCAGCGCTACCTGGAAACGTACCGGCGTCTCACCGGGGAGGGGATCGCGTAGATGCGGGCGTTCCGAGTAACCATCATGCTCAAACCAGGCGTGCTGGACGCGCCCGGACAGGCGGTCCAGCGCGGTCTGGACGCACTGGGCTATCGGGTCGAGCAGGTGCGCGTTGGCAAGGTGGTCGAGATGACCCTTCCCGACGTTGAGGGCGCGGGCGTGGACGAGATGTGCGCACGGTTCCTGGCAAACCCGCTGATCGAGACGTGGGCGATCGAGGAGATCCCGCAGGGGGCTGCCACGTGACCTGGGGCGTGGTGTTCTTCCCCGGGTCCAACTGCGACAGGGACTGCGTGCATGTGCTCCGGTCGGTGGTGGGCCAGCATGTCGAGGAAGTCTGGCACGAGGACCGGTCGCTGGACGGGATAGACGCACTGGTCCTGCCCGGAGGTTTCTCCTACGGCGACTACCTGCGGTCCGGGGCGATCGCCGCGACCGCGCCGGTGATGAGTGCCGTGCGTGAACTCGCGGCACGTGGCGCGCCGGTGCTGGGGATCTGCAACGGCTTTCAGATCCTGGCCGAGGCAGGCCTGCTTTCAGGCACCCTGCTCCCCAACGTCTCGCTGCGGTTCCGGTGCCACCCGGCGTGGGTACGCGTGGAGTCCGACCGGACGCCGTTTACCGCGGGCCTGCGGCACGGGACCGTGCTGCGGATGCCGGTGGCGCACGGCGAGGGCGCGTACTTCGCGACGCCGGCCGAGGTGGCGGCGCTGGAGGCCGCGGGGCGCGTGGTCTTCCGCTACTGCGATTCCCTGGGCCGGGTCACGCCGCAGGCCAATCCCAACGGCTCCGTGGCAGGGATTGCGGGCGTGGCCTCTGACGCGGGCAACGTGGTCGGGCTGATGCCGCACCCGGAGCGCGCCTCGGAAGCGCTGCTGGGTTCGACCGACGGTCGCCGGCTGTTTGAGTCCGTGGTCGGCGCGCTGGTGGGTGCAGGATGACGCAGGCCACTGCGTTAGACGCCGCGGCCCTCTGCGGGCTTCCTGCCTCGGACTACCGCGAGATCTGCCGGCGCCTGGGCCGCGATCCCAACCCGGTAGAGGCGCGGATGTACGGCGTGATGTGGTCCGAGCACTGCGGCTACAAGCACTCCAGGGCAGCGCTGCGCCGGCTGCCCACATCCTCGCCGCGCGTCCTGACCGGTCCGGGCGAGAACGCCGGCGTGGTCTCCATCGGCAGGGGGTGGGCACTGGCGTTCAAGATGGAGAGCCACAACCATCCCAGCGCCGTGGATCCGTACAACGGCGCGGCCACCGGCATCGGCGGCATTATCCGGGACGTGCTGGCCATGGGCGCACGGCCGGTGGCGCTGCTCGACTCGCTGCGGTTCGGCCCAATGGACGAGCCCAGGGCCCGACGGCTCTGCGGTGGGGTGGTCGCCGGCATCGCTGGCTACGGCAACGCGGTGGGCCTGCCGACCGTGGGCGGGGAGTTGCTGACCGCCGCGTGCTACCGCGACAACCCACTGGTGAACGTCGCCTGTTTGGGTCTTGTGCGCGCGGACCAGGTGGCCCGGTCCGCGGCAGAGGGGCCCGGCAGCGCCGTACTGTACGCAGGCGCGCGCACGGGCCGCGACGGGATAGGCGGTGCGGCGTTCGCCTCGACCGAGCTGGACGAGGGACGCGCGCAGACGGACCGGGCTTCGGTGCAGATGGGCGATCCGTTCACGGGCAAGCTGCTGATAGAGGCCACGCTGGAGGCCCTGGCCTCTGGCGCCGTGCTGGCCATACAGGACATGGGCGCGGCCGGGCTTACCTGCGCGACAAGCGAGATGGCGGCGCGGGGCCGCGTGGGTATGGTGATAGACCTGGACCGCGTGCCGCTGCGCGAGGCCGGGATGCGGCCGGAGGAGATATTGCTCAGCGAGTCGCAGGAGAGGATGCTCCTGGTGGTGCGCGCGGAAGAGGTGGAGCTCGCCGCCGCGGCCTACCACCGGTGGGGGCTGGCCGCCGAGGTGATAGGACATGTCACCGCCGAAGCGCGCCTGCGCGTGACCGCCGGCGGGCGGACCATAGTAGACCTTCCTCCCGAGAGTCTGGCGGACGCCCCGATCTACAATCCCCAGGCCTCGGTGCCGGCCGGACTGGAGGAGCGGTGGCGGCTCGATCCCGCGGCTGTTCCTGCACACGACCCAGGGGAGGTGCTGATCGCTCTCCTGCGCCACCCCGACGTGGCGAGCAAGCGGCGGATCTACGAGCAGTACGATCACATGGTGGGGGTGAGGACCGTTACCCCGCCCGGATCCGACGCTGCGGTGCTCCGCCTGATCACCGCGCCGCCACTGGGGCTCGCGCTGACCTCGGACGGCAACGGCCGGTGGTGCGCGTCCGACCCGCGGCGCGGGGCAGCGCTGTCGGTGCTGGAGGCGGCGGCCAACCTTGCGTGCGCGGGCGCCGAGCCGCTGGCGGTCACCGACTGCCTCAACTTCGGCAGTCCGGAGCGGCCCGAGGTGTACTGGGCCTTCCGCGAAACGATCGAGGGCATCGCGGAGGCGTGCGAGGCACTTGGGGTTCCGGTGATAGGCGGCAACGTTTCCTTCTACAATGAGGCAGAGGGCGGGGAGGGTCCGGGCCGCGCGATCTTCCCGACGCCCGTGGTGGCCATGGTTGGCTTGCTCGACGACGTGGCACGCGCTGGCCGGATGGGCTTTGCCCGGGATGGCGACCTGGTCGTCCTGCTGGGCGATCCCAGAGGGACCCTTGGGGCGAGTCTGTACCAGCACGCGCTCCAGGGCGAGGTCAGGGGCCGGCCCGCGAATCCCCAGATGGAGCGCTCGGTGCGCGCGATCGCCTGCGCACGCGATGCGGTGCGCGCCGGCCTGCCCTCGTCGGTCCATGACGCCAGCGACGGTGGCATCGCCGTGGCACTGGCCGAGGCGTGCATCACGGGTGGAACAGGCGCTTCGGTGACGCTGCCGGATGTTCCGCTCGCAGAGGTCTTGTTCGGAGAAGGTCCGGCGCGGTTCATCGCGTCGCTCCCTCCGGAGCGCCTGGGCTCGCTGGATGAATTGGCCCGCAGGCACGACGTGCCGGTCCGCGTTCTCGGCCACGTTGGTGGCCCGGCGCTACGCCTGGCCCAGGCTGGTGATGCCGGGCCCACCGATCCGATCGAACTGCCCCTTGCAGGGCTGACCGAGGCCTGGGAGGGTCTGGAGGTCTAGCGCATGGTGAGTGCAAAGCGGGACATCGGCGTCTGGAAAGAGGAGTGCGGTGTCAGCGGTGTTCTATGCACCGGAGGGCATGACGCGGCGCCGATCGTTCACGTGGCGCTCTACGCGCTGCAGCACCGCGGACAGGAGAGCGCGGGCATCGCCGCATTCGACGGCACGGTGATGCGGCACCACAGGGGCATGGGGCTGGTGTCCCGCGTTTTCGATGACGACCGGGTCACTTCGCTGCCGGGCCTGGCCGCGGTGGGGCACGTCCGGTACGCCACGATGGGTTCGGCCCTCATCGAAAATGCGCAGCCCTTCATCGTGCCGTCGTCGTGGGGTCCGGTGGCAATCAGCCACAACGGCAACCTGATCAACGCGCCGGTGCTCCGGCGCGAACTGGAGGCGCAGGGAGTCGGGTTCGGTGCTACCACCGACAGCGAGGTGATCGCACACCTGATCGCGAGGGCGCCGGCGGCCTCCCCCGAGGACGCGTTCGCCTGGTGCATGCGTCGTCTCGATGGTGCCTACACGGTCGCGGCCCTGGTGGGGGGGCGGCTGTTCGGATTTCGCGACGCGCACGGGATCCGGCCGATGGCGGTCGGAAGGGGTGCCGGATTCTGGGCGGTCGCTTCGGAGACGTGCGCGTTTGACCATACCGGCGCGCAGGCGGTGTGCGAGGTGGAACCCGGGGAGCTGGTGGCTTTTGACGGACAGAGCATGCACAGGCGGCAGGTCCTCGCGGTTGGCCGGCGCGCCCACTGCGTCTTCGAGTACATCTATTTTGCAAGGCCCGACACGGTGATCAGCGATAGGAACGTCCACCAGTCCCGGCGCCGCATGGGCAGGGTGCTGGCAGGAGAGCATCCGGCCCGCGCCGACATCGTGATCGCGGTGCCGGACTCGGGCACATCGGCGGCCATGGGCTACGCCGAGCGGGCCGGCCTGCCCTTCGAGGTGGGCCTGATCAAGAACAGATACATCGGCCGCACCTTCATCCAGCCCGACCAGGCCTCGCGCGACTTCGGTGTCCGCCTGAAGCTGAACCCCAACCTGGACGTGATAGCAGGAAAGCGCGTCGTGTTGGTGGACGACTCGATCGTCCGCGGCACTACCTCGGGCCGCATAGTCAGCCTGCTGCGCAGCACCGGCGCGCGCGAGGTGCACGTGCGCATCTCATCCCCCATGATCCGGCATGCCTGCTACTACGGGATTGACACCAGCACCAGGGGGGAGCTGGTGGCATCCCGCCTGGAAGTCGAGGAGATCAGGCGGTTCATAGGGGCCGATTCGCTCGGCTACCTGAGCCAGGCCGGGCTCGTGGAGGCCGTGGCGCTGTCGAGGGATGCGCTGTGCATGGCCTGTCTGGATGGCCGGTACCCGACCCGGGTGCCGACCGAGGCCGAAGCAGGACGTACGGCCCTCGACGAGATGGCGGCCGTGGCCGCCGGGAGCACCCCGCCGTGAGGAACCCGATGTGAGTGCCGCGCCGTGAGCTCCGACGAGACTCCCCCTGGGCTCACCTATCGGGGAGCCGGCGTTGACGTCGGCGCCAAGGCGCGTCTGCTGGAAGGCTTGGCGCCGGCGATCACTTCAACCTACACGGACGCCGTAGGTGCCGGGCTCGGGGCCTTTGCCGGCGCGGTACGCCTGGCGCCCTCGGGTGCCGGCTTCTTGCTGGCCACCGTGGACGGCGTCGGGACCAAGACGCTCATCGCACGGCAGATGGGGCGCGATGAGGTCATCGGGTGGGATATCGTCGCGCACTGCGCCAACGACCTCGTATCCTGCGGGGCCAGGCCCATCGCTTTTCTTGATTATGTCGCCATGGGGCGGCTGGATGCGCCTCTTGTTGCGGTTCTGGTAGAGGCGATGGCGCGCGCCTGCGCGCGGCTTGGGGTGCCGCTGATTGGCGGCGAGACCGCGGAGATGCCCGACGTCTACGCGGGTGACGCCTACGAGGTTGTCGGAACCATGATCGGCCAGGCGCCCCAGGACGGCCTCCTGACCGGCGGAGAGATCGTACCCGGGGACCGCTTGGTCGGGTTGGGTTCCAGCGGGTTGCACACCAACGGCTACACGCTGGCGCGAAGGATCGTGGAGGCCGCGGGCGCCTCGCTGCACGATCACCTGGAGGATCTGGGCACTTCGGTGGGGGAGGCGCTGCTCGCACCCCACCTGTGCTACGCGGAAGGTTTGCTGTCCCTCCTGGGGAGCGTCCAGATCCGCGCCGCGGCGCACATCACCGGCGGCGGCCTCGTGGACAACCTGGTGCGCGTACTGCCCGACGGTTGCCGCGCCAGGGTCTTGCGGGACTGGCCCGAGCCGCCGATCTTCCGCTGGCTCCAACAGGCAGGACGGGTTTCCGAGGCGGAAATGGTGAGGACGTTCAACCTTGGGATCGGCATGGTGGTCGCCACCGCGGCCCAGGATGCCGCGCGAGCGATGCGGCACTTCGAGGGCACCGGCATTCCTGCCTGGCAGATCGGCGAGATCCTCGACGGCCCCAGGGGCGTGGATCTGGTATGACGCGCCTGGCAGTACTGGCCTCGGGCAGCGGCACCACGCTGCAGGCGCTGCTGGATGCGTTTCCCGCCAGAGGGGCATCTGCCGGCGCCGAGGACGACCCGACCCGGCCCGGCGTCACGGTCGCGGTCGTGGTCGTGAACACCCCGGGCGCGCCGGCCCTGGATCGTGGACGGGGGGCAGGCATTCCCACCGTGCTTGTGGATCACCGCAGGAGGAGCCGGGAATCCTTTGAGGCCGAACTTGCCGGCGTAATCCACGAGCACCGGGCAGACCTGATCTGCCTGGCAGGCTTCCTCCGCATTCTGTCCCCGGCGTTCATCACGCGCCACGCCGGGCGCATGCTGAACGTGCATCCGGCACTCCTGCCTGCCTTCGGCGGGCAGGGTATGTACGGCGAGAGGGTGCACAGGGAAGTGCTCGCAGCACGCGCAGCGGTAAGCGGGTGCACCATCCATCTCGTGGACGAGGTTCCTGACGGGGGGCCGATCTTGGCGCAGATCGCGGTACCGGTGCTCGACGGAGACACGCCTGCCGCGCTGGCGGCGCGCGTGCAGGCCGAGGAGCGCGCTCTCTACCCCCAGGTCATCCATTGGTGGGCTGACGGGCGCATCCGGGTAGAAGGGAGCAGGGTGCTTCTGACATGATGCCGATCCGACGCGCGTTGCTCAGTGTTGCGGACAAGACCGGTCTGGTCCCATTGGCGCAGGCTCTGCACGCGAGCGGGGCGGAACTGGTTTCCACCGGCGGAACCGCGGCGGCGCTCCGCGCGGCCGGGCTGCCGGTGGTGCCGCTGGAAGACGTGACTGGGTTTCCCGAGATGCTGGGAGGCCGCGTCAAGACGCTGCACCCGGCAGTCCACGCCGGGCTGCTGGCCCGCGGCGTGTCCGAGGATATGGCCGAACTGGGGCGGCATGGGATCTTCCCCATTGACCTGGTGGCGGTGACCCTCTATCCCTTCGAGGAAGCCGCCGCGCGGGGAGCCGCCATGCCCGAGGCGGTCGAAGAGGTGGACATTGGCGGCGTGACCCTGCTGCGCGCCGCGGCAAAGAACTGGGCGCGCGTAACGGTCCTCTGCGACCCATCGCAGTACGCTGAGGTAACTGCCGCCCTCCGGACCGCCACCGGCATACCCGAGGAGCTGCGGCTGCGCCTGGCCGCCGACGCCTTCGCGCGCGTGGCGGCATGTGACGCCGCGATCGCCGCGTACTTCCAGCGTGCCGCGGGCCAGATGCCGTTTCCCGGGCGCCTGACCCTTACGTTCTGCAAGCGGGCAGACCTGCGGTACGGCGAGAACCCACACCAGCGTGCCGCCCTCTACGCCGCCGAGGTGATCTCGGGCGATGTGATCTCGACCGAGGTGCTCGGCGGCCGGACGCTCTCCTACAACAATATCGCGGACCTGGAGGCCGCGTGGGCGCTGGTGCGCGATCTGCCGTCTCCGGGCGCGGCGATAATCAAGCACGCGAACCCGTGCGGAGCAGCGGCGGCGCCGACTGTGATCGAAGCCTTCCTGCGTGCCCGCGACGGCGACCCTGTGTCCGCGTTCGGAGGGATACTTGCCGTCAACGCTCCGGTGGATCAGGGGGCCGCGGAGGCGATGGTGCAACTCTTCCTCGAAGCCATCATTGCGCCCTCGTTCGAGCCCGGCGCAGCCGAACTTCTGCTGGCCAAGAAGCACCTGCGGCTGCTCGCGACCGGGAACCGGGGGGCGAGCGGGCGGGCCGGACTCGCCTTCCGGAGCATCCGAGGCGGGATGCTGATCCAGTCGGAGGACGTCCTGGGCCTGGACGAGGCCGCGTGGAGCGTGGTCACCTCCCGCGTACCGTCGGCCGCTGAGTGGGATGACCTCCGCTTCGCCTGGGCGGTTTGCGCGCACGTGAAGTCCAACGCCATCGTGTTTGCCAGGGACCGACAGGTGGTAGGTGTCGGCGCCGGACAGATGAGCCGGGTGGACAGCGTCCGCCTGGCCGCGGCCAAGGCCGGGGAGCGGGCCCGCGGAGCGGTGATGGCCTCCGATGCCTTCTTCCCGTTTGCCGAT
>VGFA01000011.1:50000-67829 GCA_016869025.1 Armatimonadota bacterium
CCGGACGGACGGCGTCCTCGCGCGCCTGCTGGCGCTGTTTGCAGGCGGTTCTGTTGACATGGACCCAACGCTTCGGCCTCCAGATCGTCGCCATGAGCAGGCCCCCCCGGTCAACCCGACGCTTCCACACCCCTTTCCTGGGTCGCCCGGGCTCCTGGATCGAGTTCGCCAGGGCCTCCGCGCCCGCCACTACAGCCGGAGGACCGAACAGGCCTACGCGGCCTGGATCAAGCGGTTCGTTGAGTTCCACGGAAGTCGCGACCCCGCCCAGATGGGCGAGCGGGAGGTCAACGAGTTCCTGACCCACCTGGCTGTCAGCGGACGCGTGGCCGCCGCGACGCAGAACCAGGCCCTGGCGGCCCTGCTGTTCTTGTACGATAGCGTGCTGCATCGTCCGTTGGGCCGGGTCGAGGAAGTCGTGCGCGCAAGGCGCCCTCGACGGGTGCCGGTGGTGCTGACCCGGGAGGAGGTCAGGGCGGTGTTGGACGGCCTCGATGGGATCCCGCGCCTGGTATGCGCGCTGTTGTACGGCTCCGGGCTGCGCCTGCTGGAGTGCCTGCGCTTGAGGGTCAAGGACCTCGATTTCCAGCGCAACGAGATCACCATCCGCGACGGCAAAGGCGGCAAGGACCGGGTGACCATGCTGCCGGCAACCGCGAAGGCGCCGCTGCAGGCGCACCTTGAGAAGGTGCGTTCTCGGCACGAGAGTGACCTGGCGCTCGGCCTGGGCTGGGCCCCGCTGCCTGACGCCCTCACCCGGAAGTATCCCGGCGCCGATCGCCAGTGGGCCTGGCAGTGGGTCTTCCCGGCGTCGTCGCACTACGCCGACTCCCGCACCGGGGTGCGCCACAGGCACCATCTGCACGAGTCGGTCGTCCAGCGGACCGTGAAGGAGGCGGTGCGCCGGGCGGGGCTGACCAAGCCCGCCTCGTGCCACACCTTCCGGCATTCGTTCGCCACGCACCTCCTTGAAGACGGGTACGACATCCGAACGGTCCAGGAGTTGCTCGGGCACAAGGACGTGAAGACGACGATGATCTATACCCATGTGTTGAACTGCGGCGGGAAGGGGGTCAGAAGCCCGATGGACGGCCTGCCGCCTTGAGGCAGGCAGGAGCAGCCGGGGGTTGACCCCCTGGGATGCTAGACTGACCGGCCGGGGTGCATAACGCCTGGTAGGGGAGGCGCTGGATGGCAGGAATTCAGACAGAGCGGGCGAAGGGACGCGATGCGATTCTGGCCTCGGTCTTGTTAGGCTGACAGAGGTGGGGTGTTACACTGGTTGGTCTAAACACGAGTTGGCGGGACAGAGCTGTTGGCAGAGGTTGAAACGGTCTTGAGCAACACCCTGAAACAGGTGCAAGCGCTGGTCGCACGGGGTGAAGTGCGTGTATCACTTCACGGCTACGAGGGGCTTGCCGCGGACGCAATCCGCGTGCTGGTTCTAGAGCGAGATCGAGACGGTCGGCCGATCCACGTGGTCTGGGGCATCCCGGGGGGTCAGGGCTCACCGGCTGGTCTGATAACTGGGTACAGGCCTGACCCCGAGAAGAGGTGGATGTTGAGCTCGTGGAGGCTGAGGGAGCCTGGACGCCGTACCTGTCCTTGGAAGACGCGTACAAGCTAGACGACGTGCGAGACGCGCTGCGGGCAGGGGACATTGACCGGGCGTCGCAGACGGCGAACCGCGTCTGCCGTCTTACGCCGGTTCGAGGATGAGGAAGAATGCCCGCTAACATGCCGATGGAGCGGACGCGCGAAGACTGCGCGCCGTTCACGCGAAACGTTAGGCCGGCAAGGATGCGCCGAGCCTCCCATGGTAGACTTGGTGCGTGAGTCCTACCATCTTCAGAGCGGGCGGCCTCCGTTTCTATTTCTTCTCGCGAGAAGAGCGGCGGCTGCATGTGCATGCTCAGAGCGCACGGGGCGAGGCCTAGTTCTGGCTCGAACCCGAGATCGGATTGGCGGAAGACTACGGGCTTGGCCCACAGCTGGTGGGCAGGGCCCTACGGTTGATTCGGGAGCATGAAGATGAGATCCGGGAGGCGTGGAGAGAGCACTTTGGTCGCTGAGGTGGCCAACGTCTCGGCGAATGGCTTCTGGCTCCTACTGGATGAGCAGGAGTTGTTCGTGCCGTTCAAGCAGTTCCCCTGGTTCCGCGCGGCCACAATCGGGCAGCTTCTCAATGTCCAACGGCCCCACAAGCACCACCTCTACTGGCCGGATCTCGATGTGGACCTCGCAGTGGAGTCAATCGAACACCCGGAGCGCTACCCCCTCGTCAGCAAGGCACGGCCTAACATCGCGCTTCAACGGCCGGGTCACACGTCACGTCCCGTGCGTTCGCGAGCAACGCGCCAAGTGGCCCGCCGGTGATCGCGAACGTTAGGCGGCAAAGGCACAAAGGCTTTCCCAGAATAACGGCATCGGTGGCATAGATGAATCTAGTCCACATTGATCGCGCGAAAGGACTACAATGGAAGTGCAACTGATTGGCATGTGCGGCGCATATTGCGGCACTTGCGAATGGAAGACAAAGACCAATTGCCCCGGTTGCCTTGCAGCCAAGAGCGAGATGTTCTGGGGTGTCTGCGATGTTGCCAAATGTGCGATTGAGAAAGGGCTTCAGCATTGCGGCTTCTGTCCAGAAGCTCCCTGCGCGACTCTCCAACGGTATTTTGACAACCCCGATCATGGCGATAATGGAGAACGTTTGGGCAACCTGAAAGCATGGGCGCGAGGGCAACTCATCTACAAGGAACTCACAAAGAAGAAATGAATGACCAACAAGTCAGTTCAATAGATGCCCTGACAAGGGCCGCATCAAGAAGATCACCTGGCTGGAATTGGAAATCATGTCAGCCAAAGGCGAGGTGGTCAAGGCATACTGTGCCGCCTAGACACGAGTTAGGCTGACGATGAGTGGTAACTGCGAAACCATCGTAGTTGATGGGCAGGAGGTTCGGACCCTTCGCGATCTCCTGCCCGATCCCGCTGGCCTGAAGGTGCTTTTCGTGGCGAAGACGCCCGCGCCCGTAAGTGTGCAAGCCTGCCACTACTTTCAGGGGACTCAAGGAACGATGTTCTGGAACCGGTTGCGCAAGTACCGGATTCTCGTGCCCACCGCTTGCTTCGAGGACGACTCGCTGCTCGATCATGGCTTCGGTATCACCGACATAGTCAAGGTGCCGCGCGGGTACGGGAATGAGCCGTCGACTGCTGAGTACGTCGCCGGGATGGAGCGCATCCTCGACTTGATAGGCGAGCACCATCCGGGCGTCGTCGTCTTCGTTTACAAGAAGGTTCTCGATCAAGTGCTGCGGCTCAAGTTCGGGCTACGTAGGAAGGCGGTCTACGGCTTCAATGACGATGTGCGGAACTACTTCGGCGCACGCGTCTTCGCTTTTCCCCTACCCGGAACGCCATGCACGCGGGAGCAAGCCGCGAGCGCCATGGGCGAACTTGCCCAAGCCGTCGGCACAAGACGAGGCGCGCTACCACGGGATGTGGAGGGTCCTTAGATGGAAGCGACAAGGATCTTGATGGAAGAACACCGGATCATAGAGCGAGTTCTGGGCGCTCTGGAGTTGGCTACCCGACGATTGGAGACCGACCACCTGGTTGGGGCCGCCTTCTTTGTGGCGACGGCGGACTTCATCAAAGGCTTCGCGGATGGGTGTCACCACAAGAAAGAGGAAGATGTGCTGTTCCCGGCGATGGTGTCGGCTGGAGTGCCGAGCGGAGGAGGGTCGATCGGGGTGATGCTTGCCGAGCACGAGGAGGGCAGGCGGCTGACGCGGGCGATGCGCGGAGCCGCAGAGAAGCTGGCTGCTGGCCAGGTCGAAGCCAGAGGCGCGGTCATTGAGAATGCGAGCGCCTACATCATCTTGCTGAGGCAGCATATCGCCAAGGAGGATGGAGTCCTGTTCCCCATAGCAGAGCGGGTCATACCGCCGGCCGAGCAAGCGGAGCTGGCGGCAGCCTTCGACCGGGTCGAGCTGGAGGAGACAGGTGAGGGGGTTCACGAGAAGTACCTTGGCATGGCAGATCAGCTGGAGCAAGAGGCGAGAGGGTAGACAGGTCCTTTCCAAGCAGCGTCCAAGCGCTGCCCAAACACGAGCTAGGTTGACCGCCGCGTCTCACAATCGCGAAGAGGGAACGTCGAACCAGGGGTGGCGTATGTGGATCGCAGTACTCGTTCTGCTGCTACTCGGTGCGCAGTTGAATCTCACGGCCCTGGTGCCCCTCCAGCCCGGCGGCACCCCGCCCCCTTGGTGGGTTGGAGGCCGCCTTATCTGGCCGTTCGCCGTCGAGACGCGGACCCTTGTGCCCCCTGGGGATCTGCTGAATGCTGTCACGCCCATCCTCGGGGCCGTGGCAGGTGCGTGCCTGCTCATGGCGGGAGCGGCTCTGCTCGGCCGGTGGGTCCCGCCCAACTGGTTCCCTTGGCTGGTGACCCTTGGGGCGGTCGCGTCGATCGTGCTCCAGGTCATCTGGATTTCGCACTGGGCGGTCCTCCCGCTGCTTGTCGATGCCGCGCTGCTGTGGGCGGTGCTGGGGATGCGCGTGACCGTCGCGGCGCTCCGTGGCTAGGGGCGAGGCAGCGGGCCGCTGATGCGCCGGACGTTAGGTGGCCTCAGGGATAGGCTGGAGGACACTTGAAGGTCGGGGACTTGATTCGACCCCGGGAGAAGGACGGGTGGCGCCTGGTTCGGAACCCGGGGGAGCCATCGACAGTACAAGCATCCGAACAAGCCAGGGACTGTGACCTTGGCTGGCAAGATGAACCTGGATGTGACGCCGGGTACTCTGAACTCAATACTCAAGCAAGCGGCCCTGAAGCGGTGAGGTGCGCGACGATACGGTACATGGTAGTGATCGAGCGTGGCGAGACGAGCTGGGGAGCGCATGTGCCAGATCTCCCGGGCTGCATCGCGGTTGGGGAGACTCGTGATGAAGTGCTTCGGCTCATCCGCGAAGCGATCGGGTTTCACATCGAGGGGCTGAAGCAGGAGGGACTACCGATACCAGTGCCGAGCTCTGAGGGAGAGCTCGTTGAGGTGGGCGCCGCCTAACCCAGACATGCAGCCCGACGCGCTGGGGCCCGCGGCTGATGCCTGCCGCTGGACGCCACCCACCTCCCCGTTGCCACAGACCGATAGGCCCTGACGGGAGGCAGGCGGATATGGTCATCCTGGTCCGCGCGGCTACCTACGCTGCGCTGTTTATCGGCCTCGTGCTCGTGTTCGTGCCAGCCCGCGTGCTTTCCTGGTCGGGTGTCACCCGGCCTGCGGCGATCGGCGTGCCGCAGATGGCGGGGATGGCGCTCGGAGCCGCCGGCGCGGCGCTCGCTTTCTGGTGCATCCTCACCTTCGCGTTCGTCGGCCACGGGACTCCCGCACCTTTCGATCCGCCGCGCCGGCTGGTCGTACGGGGCCCCTACCGGGTCGTGCGCAATCCCATGTACATCGGCGCCGGGCTGGCCCTCGCCGGTGCCGCGCTCTTCTATCGCTCGGGCCCTCTGCTTGGCTACACCGCGCTGTTCTTCCTCATCACCCACCTGTTTGTGGTGTGGTACGAGGAACCGGCCCTGCGGCGGGCTTTCGGGGGCGAGTACGAGGCCTACCTCCGGCGGGTCCGCCGATGGTGGCCGACGATATGAGCCGGTCCGAAGTGTGCGCTGAGTTGTTGGGAGGAAGCGCCATGGTACTGCGCGTGGTCCCAGTGCCGGGTGACGAGGGGGATTTGCGGCCATCGTGCCCGCCCTTCCTGGGTGTATTGGCGAGGGCGAAACGCGCAGAGAAGCGCTTGCCAACATCGGATGAAGGTTCCGAGCCTGAACTACGATCAGGTGGTTCAGGCACTTCGTCGGGACGGCTGGGTTGTCGTATGCCAGCCCACCGCCCGATCAAGAGGTCCACACTTTCGCACATTCTGAAGCACGCACGGCTCACGATTGAGCGGTTCGAACGATTGCCGGGAGGCGATCTACCTTGGGCCTGCAACCCATGACGAACGCGACTTCAGCAGCACTCGAGTGGCTCCTCGACGGGGACCCGGCCATCCGCTGGCAGGCCTTGCGGGATCTGGTCGGGGCGCCGGAAAGCGTACTCGCGCGAGAGCGGAGAAGGGTAGCGCGAGACGGCTGGGGGGCTCGTCTGCTCGCCAGGCAGGACCCTGAGGGCACGTGGGCCGGCGGGCTCTACTCGCCCAAGTGGACCTCAACGACCTACACCATGCTGCTGTTACGTGACTTCGGTCTGCCAGCCAACAACCGGAAGGCGCGAAAGGCCTGCACGCTCCTCCTCGACAGAGGCCTTCAGCGCGACGGCGGCATCAACTACGGCACCTGGGCAAAGTGGACACGCCGGAGCGAGACGTGCGTTACGGGAATGGTGCTGTCCATCCTTTCCCATTTCGAGTACGACGACGACCGGCTCGATACCATTGCCGATCACCTGCTGGGGCAGCAGATGCCTGACGGCGGGTGGAATTGCCAGCGCCCGTATGGTGCAACCCACGCTTCGGTCCACACGACGATCAGCGTGCTGGAGGGCCTGCGGCTGTACGAACTGCACCCCAGACGGGGAGTGCGGGGAGTGCGGACCGCGCAGCGCCGCGGCCGTGAGTTCCTCCTGGCGCACAGGCTGTTTCGCTCCCACCGGACCGGCGAAATCATCAAGCCGGAGTTCACTCGCTTCTCTTTTCCCCCGCGGTGGCACTACGACATCCTCCGCGCCCTTGACTACCTTCAGGCCGTCAACGCGCCTCGCGACCGGCGCCTCACCGAGGCAATTGACATCGTCCGCAGCCGCCAGCGCGAGGACGGGCGCTGGTCGCTGCAGCACTCGTACAGGGGAAAGACGTATTTCGAGCTCGAACGCCTCGGCGCTCCGAGCCGGTGGAACACTCTCCGCGCGCTGCGGGTGCTGAAGTGGTGGGGGCGGTACACATGATGCTTGTTATGCCCACCGACCTACCGTACAGTAGTACTTGCGTTGATCTCTAGTAGACCCCAACAGGAGTGGGTGAACATGCCGGGTACGCACGAGAACCTGAAAGAGGCATTCGCAGGCGAGAGCCAGGCGAACCAGAAGTATCGAGCATTTGCCAGGAAGGCAGAGCAGGATGGTTTTCCAAACGTCGCCCGGCTGTTCCGTACCGCGGCCGAGGCAGAGAGGATCCATGCCGAGGGGCACTTCAACGCACTGGGTGGGATCGGGTCAACGGCCGAGAATCTTCAGGCGGCCATCGAGGGCGAAACGTACGAATACACGAAGATGTATCCCCCGATGGTTGAGCAGGCAGAGGCCGATGGTCACAAGGCGAAGCGCATGTTCGCATACGCGTCCAAAGCGGAGGCGGTTCACGCCCGGCTCTACAATCTCGCTCTGGAGGCAATTCGCCGGGGCGAGGACCTAGCGGAGAGTTCGTTCTACTTGTGTCCCGTTTGCGGGCACATCGAGTTCGGCAGCCCCCCGGACTCTTGTCCCATTTGCGGAGCGAAGGCTGAGAGGTTCGTCCAGGTATAGACGGGGCGGGCCAACGCCCGCCCCAGCTTTCCCGCCGATCGTTGACTGGCAAGGCGGCGAAAGGTAGGTGAGAGATGGGCGTCTTCAGCATGTACGAACTCATCATCATTTCCGTTGTCCTGGTTGGTTTGCTCGTTCTGTTCCTACCGGCACTCCTCGCGATAATTGACGTCGTCAGGAGTGACTTTCGCAGAGACTCCGACCGGGTCCTGTGGGCAATCATCGTACTGATGGTGCCTGTCATCGGCCCGATCCTCTACTTCCTGATTGGCCGCAAGCAGAAGCTCCACGCGTAGATGGTCTTTCACTTCTTGTCACGCTGACTGGCCGGCCGCATGGCCCGGCACACGATGGGGGGAACCGATGAAGACGCGAACCCTAGTTATCCTGCTCCTCCTGATATTCCTCTGGGCGGGGCCGGTAGTTCTCGGCCTCTACACCGACTGGCTGTGGTTCGTGGATCTCGGCTTTGCCGGGGTCTTTCGGACCAGGTTTCTTGCCCAGGCCACGCTATTTGTGCTGGGAGGGCTGCTCAGCACCGGAGCGATCCTGGGCAGCGCATTCTTCGCCCGTCGGCTGGCCGAGCAGGCCGTGGGCGCGATCGAGATGCCGGGCAGTGCTCAGATGCGCGCCATGGAACGGCCGTTCTCCCTGGCCGTGATAGGCGGCGGGCTATTCCTGGCGCTCAACATGGCAGGGGTTTCCGCAGCCCGATGGGAGCACGTGCTCCGGTTCTTGCGCGCCGCTCCGTTTGGCACGACCGACCCACTGTTCGGCCTCGACATCGGGTTTTTCGTCTTCACCCTTCCTGTCTACCGGTTCCTCCAGGGATGGTTCCTGACGGTAGTACTGCTAGCCCTGGCCGCTGCGGTCGCGGTGTACGCGTTCCGGATCGTCTTCCCTCAAGTGCAGATGCCGCTGGAGGGTGAGACGGAGTTCCGTCCGGCGGCGCCGATCAACATCATTGTCTCCCGTCCAATGCGCGTGCATCTCTTCGGTCTGGGCGCTTTGCTCCTCGTCTTCCTGGCGTGGGGCCACTGGCTGGCGGTCTACGACCTGGTCTACTCTCCACGCGGGGCCTCATTCGGCGCTTCGTATGCGGACGTCCACGCCCGGCTCCCGGCGCTGCGGCTGCAGGCCGTGATGGCCCTGGTCGCGGCCGGCCTGGTCGGGATCTCGGCGTTCCGGCAGGGATACCGCCTGGCGATTGTCGGCGCGGTGGCGTGGATCGGGACAGGTCTAGTTGCGGGCGGCATCTACCCGGCCATGGTCAACCGGTTCGTCGTGCAACCGCAGGAGCTCGAGCGCGAGCGGCCCTACATCGAGAGGACCATTCGCATGACGCGGGAGGGATACGCGCTCGACCGTATCGCGGAGGCCCCGATTGGGGGCGAGGAGATGGTTACCACTGCGGACCTAGCGCGGGCGCCCGCCACCGTGGCCAACATCCGCCTGTGGGACCCGGACCCCCTGCTCATCACGTACAACCAGATACAGAGCATCCGGCTCTACTACGACTTCGTTGACGTGGACGTTGACCGGTACACCCTGGACGGACGCTACCGCCAGGTGATGCTGGCCGCGCGTGAGCTCTCGCCCGAGAAGCTGACCGCCCAGGCCCAAACATGGGTGAACCGCCGGCTGCAGTTCACGCACGGCTACGGTGTTGCCATGAGCCCGGTGAACGAGCTGACACCGGAGGGGCTGCCCACGCTTTTCCTGCAGGACGTGCCGCCCATAGGCAAGCTCCGCGTGGACCAGCCCGAGGTCTACTACGGCGAGAAGAGCCGGGAGTACGTGATCGTGCGCACGCGGTTTCCTGAGTTCAACTACCCTAAGGGCGACGAGAACGTCTACACTACCTACCAGGGCAAGACTGGCGTGGCGCTGGGCTCGCCTCTCCGCCGCCTGCTCTTCGCCTGGCGCTTCCGGGACATCAACATACTCATTTCCGACGCGGTCACGCCCGAGAGCGTAATACTCTACCACCGTAACATCGCCGAGCGCGTTGCCAGGCTGGTACCTTTCCTACGGCTCGATGGAGATCCATACGTGGTCGTTGCCGATGGCCGGCTCTTCTGGGTTCTTGACGCCTACACGTACACAGATCGCTACCCTTACTCGCAGCCGTCGAGGGAGGGGTTCAACTACGTCCGCAACAGCGTGAAGGCCGTTGTGGATGCCTACAACGGCACTGTCGCGCTCTACGTCGCCGAGCCGGGCGACGCCATGATCCAGACGTACGCGCGCATCTTCCCTGGGCTGTTTCAGCCCCTGGCAGATCTTCCGGCCTCGCTCCGGCCGCACCTGCGGTACCCGCAGGACATCTTCGCGGTTCAGGCCGAGATGTACCGGGTCTTCCACATGCAGGATCCACGCGTTTTCTACAACAAGGAAGACATGTGGATTCTTCCTCAGGAGGTCTACACCGACAAGCCCGTCGAGATGAAGCCGTACTACATCATATTGCGCCTGCCCGGGGTGGCCGCCGAGGAGTACGTGCTCATAATGCCGTTCACCCCGCCGGGCAAGCAGAACATGATCACCTGGCTCGCGGCCCGATCAGACGGCGAGCACTACGGCAAGCTCCTGGCCTTCCGATATCCCAAGGACAAGCTGGTCTACGGGCCGATGCAGATCGAAGCGCGCATCAATCAGGATCCCAGGATCTCCGAGCAGTTCACGCTCTGGAACCAGGGCGGCAACCGGGTGATCCGGGGGAACATGATCGTGATTCCAATCGGGCAGTCGAACCTGTACGTGGAGCCGATATACCTTCAGGCAGAGCAGGGGCGGCTGCCTGAGATGAAGCGCGTGGTGCTGGCCAGCGGCAACCGGGTCGCCATGGCGCCCACGGTGAGCATGGCGCTGCAGGCCCTCCTGGCCGGGCAGGATGCTCCTGTTGCAGTGACCGATCGGCCGCCAGTGAAGGCCCCGGTAGGTGCGAAGCCATCCGGTCCTGGGGTAACCGATTCCCAGAGCATCCTCCGATCGCTGATGGAGCGCCAGGGGCGCCTCATGGAGGAACTCAAGGCACTTGACGCCGATCTGCGCCGGCTCCTCGAAGTGTTGAACCGGGAAAGGTAGCGCTTCGGTTGTGATCCATTGAAGCAGACGGCGTTCCAGGACTGCTATCCCGACGAGCTGAGCCACTGCTACGGCTGCGGCCGGCTCAACGAGCAGGGTCTGCAACTCAAGAGCCGCTGGGAGGGGGAGGAGGCCGTCGCGGTCTTCTTCCCCCGGCCGTACCACGTCGCGATCCCAGGCTATGTCTACGGCGGGCTCATCGCCTCGTTGATCGACTGCCACGGCACCGGCACGGCCGCGGCTGCCGCGTACAGGGCCGAGGGACGGGAGATGGGCACGGAACCGGCATTTCGCTTCGTCACTGCGTCCCTGCACGTGGACTACCTGCGGCCGACGCCGCTGGGCGCGCCTCTGGAGATCCGGGGGCAGGTGAAGGAGATCAAGGGCCGCAAGGTCGTGGTGACCGCAACGGTCTCAGCCGAGGGCGTGATCTGCGCGCGCGGCGAGGTCGTGGCCGTTCAGATGCCGGAGCAGATGAAGCCCGAGTAGTCACGCGAGGAGGAGTGCACATGGGAGTATCAGCAGTCCCACCACGGAGCGCCATCGCCGTCGAGCACACCTGGGATGCCGCGAGCATCTTCCCGAACGACGACGCCTGGGAGGCCGCGTTTCGCGGGATCGTAGACGGGCTCCCGGCGCTGGAGGCCTTCAGAGGCCGCCTTGGCGATGGTGCGGGGACCCTGGCCGACTGGCTCGAGGCGATGCAGGCCGCCTTCCGCACGCTCTGGCAGGTTGTCGCGTACGCCACCATGGGCCACAGCGTGGACAAGACCGACCAGGCGGCCTCTGCCAGGCACGACCGGGCACGCGGGTTGCTGGCCAGGGTCACGGCGAAGGTGGCGTTTGCCGAGCCCGAGATCATTGCCCTGGGGTTCGACAATCTGCGCCGCTGGATTGCCGAGGAGCCGCGCCTGGCGATATACGCGCACTACGTTGACCGGCTGGCGCGGCGTGCGCCTCACGTGCGTTCGCCGGAGGTGGAGGAGCTCCTGGGTTTTGTTGCGGATCCCTTCCGGGCAGCCGCGGCGACGCATGGGATTCTCGCGGACGCCGACCTTGTCTTCCCGCCTGCCCGCACCTCCGCCGGTGAGCCGGTGGAGGTCGCCCAGGGCAACCTGCGGGTGCTGCTCTCGCACGAGGACCGGGAGGTGCGGAGGACCGCGTGGGAGGGTTACGCGGACGCCCATCTGGCGCACCGGCACGCGATGGCCAACTGCCTGTCGGCCGGCGTGAAGCAGGCCGTGTTCATGGCCAGGGCGCGACGGTACGGCTCGGCTCTCGAAGCTTCGCTGCTGGCCAATGACATCCCGGTTGACGTCTTCCACAACCTGATTGCGACCTTCCGCCGCCACCTGCCGACCTGGCACCGCTATTGGGGCGTGCGCCGCCGCGCCCTCGGGTACGAGCGGCTGGGCGTGTACGACGAGCGGGCGCCGCTTGGTGCGCAAGAGCCCCGTGTCACGTTTCCGCAGGCGGTCGAGTGGATCGCGCAGGGATTGGCACCCCTCGGCGACGAGTACGTCTCGACGCTGCGGCGCGGGACGCTCGAGCAGCGATGGGTGGATCTCTATCCGAACCGCGGTAAGCAGTCCGGCGCCTTCTCCATGGGTGCACCCGGCACGCACCCGTTCATCCTGATGAGCTACAGCGACGACATCTACAGCGCCAGCACCCTGGCCCACGAGCTCGGGCACTCGATGCACTCGCACTTCGCGTGGCGCACCCAGCCGTTGATCTACGCTCGATACCCGTTGTTCCTGGCCGAGGTTGCCTCGAACTTCAACCAGGCCATGCTCCGCGCTTACCTGCTGGCTACCCAGAGCGATCCCGGGTTCCAGATCGCCGTGATCGAAGAGGCGATGGCCAACTTCCACCGCTACTTCTTCATCATGCCGACGCTCGCCCGGTTCGAGCTGGAGATCCACGAGCGGGTCGAGCGCGGAGGAGCCCTGACATCGCAGGACCTGACGGCGCTCATGGCCGATCTGTTTCGCGAGGCGTACGGGGACGAGGTGGAGATTGACGCCGACCGCGTCGGCGTGACCTGGGCCACCTTCCACACGCACCTCTACATCAGCTTCTACGTCTTCCAGTACGCTACGGGGATCGCCGCGGCGCACGCGCTGGCCGGCGACGTCCTCTCGGGCGTGCCGGGCGCTTCTGAGCGCTATCTCGAGTTCCTATCGGCCGGCGGATCGAGGTATCCTCTCGACGCTCTAAAGAAGGCAGGTGTTGATATGGTCTCCCCTGAGCCGGTGGAGCGGGCGTTTGGGACCCTCTCCCAGATGGTGGACCGGTTGGAGGGCTGCCTGACGCAGATGAAGGCCAATAGCCGTGGATAGCGACGCCCGTCGCAGGATACGAGAGCTGTCGTCACTGATTGGGAACACTCCCCTCCTGGCGATCGAGTTCCTCTTCAGGGGGCGCAGGCGCACGCTCTACGCCAAGGCCGAGAACCTGAACATGACCGGCAGCATCAAGGACCGGATGGCCCTCCACGTGATGGAGCAGGGCTATGCCATGGGCCTCCTCAAGCCCGGATACACGATCGCAGAGGCAACGAGCGGCAACACGGGCATCGCCTTTGCCGCCATAGGCCGAGCCCTGGGGCATCCGGTCGTCGTCTTCATGCCGGACTGGATGAGCGCGGAGCGGGTCAATCTCATCCGGAGCCTGGGTGCCAGGATCGTCCTCGTGAGCAGGGAAGAGGGAGGATTCCTCGGCAGCATCCGCCGCTCAGAGGAACTGGCGGAGAAGACCGATGGGGTCTTCCTTCCCAGGCAGTTCTCAAACCTGGACAACATAGAAGCCCACTACAGGACCACCGGCCCAGAGATATGGTGGCAGATGAGGTTCCGCTCGGTTCGTCCCGATGCTTTCGTCGCCGGTGTTGGGACAGGCGGCACAGTAATGGGAACCGGGCGCTTCCTGAGGGAGAAATACCCCGGCGTCAAGGTCCATCCCCTGGAACCGTCCAGCTCCCCAACGCTCTCAACCGGTCACAAGGTAGGGAAGCACCGGATTCAGGGGATATCCGACGAGTTCATCCCGCCCATCGTGGATCTGAGTTCGCTGGATTCGGTGGTCAGCGTGGACGACGGGGACGCGATTCTCATGGCACAGAAGCTCGCCGCCGAGCTCGGGCTCGGGGTCGGGATCTCCTCGGGGGCGAACTTCCTGGGTGCCCTCCGGGTCCAGAACGACCTCGGCGGCGATGCGGTCGTGGTTACCATCTTCTCCGACGACAACAAGAAGTACCTCAGCACCGATCTGCTGAGAGAGGAGCCCGTGAGAGACGGTTTCCTTTCCCCGGAAGTGAGACTCCTGGAGGTACGGGCCCTAAAGCGGGTGTGCTATACGTGCTGCGATCCGCAGGCGTGCCTGGAGGTGGCTTCCTCGGGGATCGCGGAGGAGAACCCCCCGCCGCGCTGTCCCATGAGGCCCTGCTCCATGTCGTCGTAGGGGGAAGAACCCCTTCCTGGTCGAATAGCACTCCAGCAAGGATGCCACGCAGAGGAGGTCCGCAGTGATGACGCACAGGCGTGCCGCCGCGCTCATCGCGGTTGTGCTTATGGTGGGAATGGTAGGGGCGATGGCCCAGGCCGGCCCGGCGCCCAGGAAACTGATCTTAGGAATGGTGCCGTCGCGCGAGATCGGCCGCATGATGGAGAACCTGGGGCCGCTCTCAAAGATGCTGTCCGACCGGATAGGCATTCCGGTGGAGGCGGTTGTGACGACCAACTTCACCGGGTTGATCGAGGCGATGGGCACAGGCAAGGCCGATATAGGCATCTTCGGGCCGTTCGCCCTGGTGCTGGCCCAGGAGCGGCACAAGGTGACAATCATCGCCAAGTCCATTCGCCGCACGCGCGGCCACTTCGTCACCAGCTACAACTCGGCGATCAACGTGCGGGTGGACTCCCCATTCAAGACGTTGGCCGATCTCAAGGGGCGCCGGTTCGCGTTCGTGGACCCGGCCTCGGCCTCGGGATACCTGTTCCCGTACATGATGCTGGTGGATGCCGGGATCAATCCCGATCGTGATCTGCGCACCATCTTTGCCGGGTCGCATGACGCGGCCATAGTGGCGGTCTACAAGAAGGATGTGGACGCCAGCGCCACCCACGACAATGCGATCCCAGACTCGGTCCGCGAGATGCCCGACGTCGAGCAGGTGGTCAAGATCCTGGTCCGGAGCGCCCCGATCCCCAACGACGGGGTGGCGGTCCGGCGCGGGCTGCCCGACGATCTCGTGACAAAGATCCAGGAGGCCTTCGTGGATCTGGGCAAGACCGCCGACGGCGTGCGCCTGCTCGACGCGCTCTACAACGTGATTGGCTACGCGAAGTCGGACGGTTCCGAGTTCGAGATCATTCGCAAGACCTACAACGTCATGCGCGACAAGATCCGCATTTGACCGCGCCACAGATCGAACTGCGCGGGGTTGAGGTCCATTTCCCTGGCGGGGTCCAGGCCCTGCGCGGTGTAGACCTCAGCGTCCTTCGCGGCGAGTTTGTCGCGATTGTTGGGCTGAGCGGTGCCGGCAAGTCAACCCTGCTGCGCACCGTCAACCGCCTGGTGGAGCCGACCGCCGGGTCGGTATGGTTCGAGGGCGAGGACCTGACCGCCGCAGCGCCGGCGCGCCTGCTCGAAGTGCGCGCGCAGATTGGTATGATCTTCCAGACGTTCAACCTGGTCAGGCGGTCATCTGTATTGCGCAACGTGCTGGCTGGCCGCGTGGGCCGCATGCCCACCTGGCGGGCGCTGCTGGGCTGGTTCCCCAGGCGCGACCTGGAGATCGTGCACGGGGCGCTGCGCAAGCTCGACATTCAGGACAAGGCCTTTGTCCGGGCCGACGTGCTCAGTGGCGGCCAGCAGCAGCGCGTGGGCATCGCGCGGGCGCTGGCTCAGGAGCCGAAGGTGATCCTGGCCGATGAGCCGGTGGCATCGCTGGACCCGCCCACCTCGCACATGGTGATGCGCGATCTGCGGCGCATCAACCAGGAGGGCATCACAGTCCTGATCAACCTGCACTTCATTGACCTGGCGCGGGAGTACGCTCAACGGGTTGTGGGACTGCGCGACGGGCAGGTGGTCTACGACGGGCCCGCCGGCGAGGTGGACGACGCCACCTTCGAGCAGATCTACGGCCGGGCGCTCAAGGCCGACGACTTCCGGGGAGCAGACGCTGAAGGCTAGGTTCACACTCGTATTCCTGGCGACGGCCGGCCTATACCTGTGGAGCGCGGTGGGGATCGGCGCCTCCCCCCGAGTTGTCTGGGAGGGGCTGCCGAGTTTCTACAAGCTCATGGGCGATCTGTTCCCGCCCAACTGGACCGTGCTACCCGCTCTGGTCCAGCCCGCGGTGCAGACGCTCCAGATGGCCCTGGTAGGCACAACCCAGGGTGCGCTGCTCTCCGTGCCGCTGATCCTGCTCGCTTCTCGGAACGTGACGCGCCAGGCCTGGCTCTACTACGGCGCGCGGGGAATCTTGAACCTGCTGCGCACGGTACCTGAGTTGCTGTACGCGGCCATTCTTGTAGCCGCGGTGGGGATCGGGCCGTTCGCCGGCATCCTGGCCCTGACCGTCTTCTCCGTGGCGATCATCGCGAAGCTGACCAGCGAGAGCCTGGAAGCCATTGACCCGGGGCCGATGGAGGCCCTGGAGGCGGCCGGGGCCAACCGTCTGAAGATGGTGCGCTACGCGGTTGTGCCGCAGGTCCTGCCGGCCTACCTGAGTTACACTCTGTTCGTCTTCGAGATAAACGTGCGCGTCTCTTTCGTGCTGGGCCTTGTGGGCGCCGGGGGAATCGGGCAGCTTCTTCTGACCGCGCTCAATCTGTTTCGATATCAGAGCGCCACGGTGATCATCCTGGTTACGCTTGCGGCCGTCATCACGATTGACGCCATCAGCGTCCGCGTCCGGCAGGCCATCGTGTGAAGACAAACGTGGCCGGACTGGTCGAGCCGGGGCGATGGAGACTCTGGGCCGGCGCCGGGCTGTTCGCCGTTGCGTTCATCTGGTCGGCCCAGGGAGTGGAGGCCAGTCTGCCCCGGCTCATCGAGGGCCTACCGCTGCTGGCGCGCATCGTGGCGCTTATGCTCGTCCCGGACTGGTCCTGGGCCGGTCGCTCGCTGTCGGGCATGGTTGTTTCGGTGCAGGTCGCGCTGCTGGGCACCACCATCGGCATGCTGCTGGCCTTCCCGCTGGCGTTCCTGGCATCGCGGAACATCAGTCCCCACGCCGCCTCGAGCTACCTGGGCAAGCAGGTGCTCAACCTGATCCGTACCTTCCCCGAGATCATCCTGGCCGTTTTCTTCGTCGCGGCCTACGGTCCTAGCGCACTGGCGGGGATGATGGCGATCGGGCTGCACTCCACCGGCAGCCTGGGCAAGTTGTACGCCGAGGTGGTTGAGACGATAGACCCGGGCCCGCTGGAAGCCCTCCGGGCCGCCGGGGCGAACCGGGCCAAGGTCTTCTGGTACGCGGTCATGCCCCAGGTCCTGCCCGAGTTTCTGGCGCTGTCGCTCTACCGGTTTGAGATCAACGCGCGCGCCGCGACCGTCCTGGGGCTGGTGGGGGCCGGCGGGATAGGCACGATCATGGTTCAGGCCTTGCAGTTCCGGCGATGGGAAATCGTAGGGATGGCCCTGATTGTGATCATCGTGGTCGTGACCCTGATTGACACGGCCAGCGCTGCCCTGCGGCGGCGGCTGGTCTGAGACCTCCCCCTGCAGGAAGCGGCCGGCCGGGCGGGAAACTGTGTCTGCACACCTAATCGGAGGTGAGTGCCGTGGTCTCAGCGGTGGTGCTGCTCAAGACCAGTCCTGGCCAGGCCCGCAAGGCGGCGATTGCCATCCGGAAGATCAGGGGTGTCCGGGAGGTGCACGTCGTTACCGGCCCCTACGACATCATCTGCACGACCGAGGCGGGCGACATGGCGGCGCTCGCCGACACGGTGATCTCCAGGATCCAGCGGACCGCGGGCGTGACCGACTCGCTCACCTGCCTGGTCGTGTAGTGGGGCGGCGCCGGGAAGTCGCGGCCGCCAGGGTGCAACAGGCCAACGATTCTGTCACGGCCTACGATTCAGACATAAGTTCGGATAGAGGCTGAAGCGGGCTTCCGGCGGGTATTCCAGCCAGTAGGGGCGGGGTCGTCAACAAGAACCTTGACGACCTCGTGCTTTTCACCTAGGATCAGGGTAGT
>VGFA01000012.1 GCA_016869025.1 Armatimonadota bacterium
GAAAATCCTCCCGGCGCGACAACTGCGAAAATAGGAAGCGCCCGCAGCATCCAGCAGCCGCCGGCGCTTATCCGCTTCCAGTAACTGCCCGCTTCGCCCTACCTACTCACCTCTTCCGAAATGGCTGAGCGCAGGGCCCTACGGGTAGAGCCGGTTGAGCAGTCGCGGGAACGGAACGGCCTCTCGCACGTGCTCTATACCGCACAGCCATGCAACGGTACGCTCGACGCCTATCCCGAAGCCCGAGTGGGGCACCGACCCATAGCGGCGTAGATCCAGGTACCACTGATAGGTAGACTCGGGCAGACCGTGTTCTGCCAGGCGCGCCCGCAGCAGCTCCAGGTTGTGGATGCGCTCCCCGCCGCCGATGATCTCCCCGTATCCCTCCGGAGCGATCAGGTCCGCGCCCAGCACGACGTCTGGACGGCCGGGGTCCGGCTGCATGTAGAAGGCCTTGCAGCGGGTAGGGTACCGGTGGATGAACACAGGCCGGTCAAACTGCTGGCTGACCGCGGTCTCCTCATCGCCGCCCAGGTCCTCGCCCCAGGCCACGGGCTTCCCGGCCGCGGACAGAAGCTGCAGCGCCTCATCATAGGAGATCCTCGGAAAGGGCGGGCGGACGCGCTCGAGCGGGGTCAGATCGCGTTCAAGCGTGGCGAGCGGTTCCCGGCAGCGTTCCAAGACCCGCGCAACGACGCTGCTCAAGAAATCCTCCGCCAGCGCCATGTAGCCATCCAGATCGAGGTAGGCGACCTCGGGCTCGAGCATCCAGAACTCGATCAGGTGCCGCCGCGTCTTGCTCTTCTCTGCCCGGAACGTTGGGCCGAAGCAGTAGACGCGCCCGAACGCCATGGCTGCGGCTTCATTGTAGAGCTGGCCCGACTGGGTGAGGTAGGCCGATCCCAGATCGAAGTACTGCGTCTCGAATAGCGTCGTCGTTCCCTCGACCGCCGCGGGCGTGAGGATCGGCGCGTCCACGCGCAGGAAACCGTGCCCATCAAGGTACTCGGTCATCGCCCGGATCACCTCGGCCCGCACTCGCAGGGCGGCCTGCTGGCGGCTGCTGCGCAGCCATAGGTGGCGGTGATCCATCAGGAACTCGATCCCGTGCGGCTTCGACGTGATCGGGTAGGGCTCGGCCTCGTGCACAACCAGCAGCGAGCTCGCGGCAAGCTCCACGCCTCCGGGCGCCCGGGGATCCGCCTGCACGATGCCCGTCACGACCACGCTGCTCTCCTGCGGGAGCCGGTCCGCGGCCGCGAACACCTCCTCGGGCACATCCTTCCGGCTCATGACTGCCTGCACCGCGCCTGTGCCGTCGCGCACCAGGAGGAAGAGTATCTTGCCGCTGCTGCGCCGGTGCTGCAGCCATCCCCGGAGTTCCACTACCTCGCCCACGTGGCCCGGAAGCGCAGTTATAGCCCGGTGCACCGGCTGATCGCTCATGACGGTTCCCTCTCATCCTGAAGGGGCTGCGCTCCTAGTGAGGAATCAACAAGCAGGCCGCCCAAGATGGACGCCCCTCCGCCCCTTCTCATCTTCGACTTCGACAACACCCTCGTTGATTCGCGCATAGACTTCACCGCGATACGCGGTGCCCTGATAGACCTGCTGGAGTCCGCTGGCCCGCTGCCGGAGCCGCGCCGGGCCCTGATGCGCGTCCCGATCGCGGATCTGGTCACCCGGATCGGCGACCTCGCTCCGCACCTGACCGCTCGGGCATGGACAGCCATCGAGGCCTTCGAGGCCGCGGGCCTGGCCGACGCGGTGCCGGTGCCCAACGTGCACGGCGTCCTCGCGGGCCTGGCCGCCCGAGGGTTCCATCTGGCGCTCCTGACCAACAACGCACGGACCGCCACCCAGCGCGTGCTGGACGAACTTGGGCTCTCCGCGCTCATATCCGTGACGGTTACCCGTGACGAGGTGCCTGCCCTGAAGCCCGATCCGGCCGGCATCCGGTTCGTCATGGAACGCGCAGGACCCCACCGAACGACCTATCTGGTGGGCGACTCCTGGATTGACGGTCAGGCGGCGGCGCGGGCCGGCATCCGCTTTGTGGGGTTCGGTCCCCGGCGGACAGAAGTCGAGGCGCGCGGCATCATGCCCTGGGCCTGGATCACGGACCTGCGCGAACTGCTCGACCTCGACTGGAACGCCTGACCGGCGCCCTCACCAGAGGTGCGCGAACTTGGCCGCGAACCGCCGATCGAGCACGCTCCGGTTCAGGTCGTAGACCGGGCACTCGCGCAGCATGCAGATATGCAACGCCTGGTTGCAGTACGCCTCCGGCACCTCCCAGCAGGCATGGCTTATCTGGTAGGCCGCACAGATGCCCCTGGAAGGGTGCACGGCAACCGGCCCCTGGACCGCGATCGGTTTGGGTGCGGGAGAGACCGGCTGCGCCTGGGCTTCCCGCACCAGCCGCAGGAGCGGGCGTTCCACGCGCCCTTCCGCGGGAGAGCCCGCCGGGCTGGCCTCTGGGCGCTGAGAGTCGGTCAGCGCGTCCATCTCGCGCGAGGCCGCCTCGATGACGTTCCTAATGCCGCGCCTCAGCTCCTCGCGACCGCTGGGCATGTGCGATCACCTCTTTGGCAAGACTGGAATATTCCCTGGCGCCGCGCGACGCGGGGTTGCTCACGAATAGCGGCACTCCTGACATCGAAGACTCCACAAGCTTGATGTTGAAGTGGATCGTGGTCTCGAACACCTGGTTAGGGAAGAAGTCGTGGATGCCTCCCAGGATCTCCTTGCTGATCGTAGTGCGGGAGTCGTACATCGTTGGAAGCACGCCCAGGATCTCCACCTGGTGGCCCACCTCGTCACCGACCATCTTTAGGGTCCTGATGAGCTGCCGCATGCCCAGCAACGCGTAGTAATGGGTCTGGATGGGTATGATGATCCCGTCGCAGGCCACCAGTGCGTTCAGGGTCAGCAGCCCCAGGGAGGGCGGCGTGTCAATCAGGATGAACGAGTAGCGGTCGCGCATCGGCGCCAAGCGCCTGCGCAGCGCGTGCTCCCGTCCGATCCTGGCCGCCAGCTCCAGCTCGGCTGCGGCCAGGTCGATAGAGGAAGGGGCGACCTCCAGACCCTCCACCGGCGACGGCCGAACGACGGCCTCCAGTGGCAGCCCGTCGTCGTGGTCGGGATCCAGCAGCACGTGGTAGATCGTCTGCTGCAACGTGGCCGGGTCGATCCCGAGACTGACCGTCGCGTTTGCCTGCGGATCCAGGTCTATCAGGAGACTGCGATGCCCGGCCGCTGCCAGGGAGGCACTGAGGTTGACGGCCGTCGTGGTCTTGCCACACCCGCCCTTCTGGTTGACAAGCCCGACAATCAGTGCCCCTTTGCCCACCTGCCTCCTCCACTCCATCCGGCGCGCCGTCAGTGGTTCCCGGCGTCGTTCTCCTTGAGTACGGCTCGATTCACGAACCGGATCAACCCCGGCCAGACCAGGGGCAGTAGAGCGCCGATCACGATCATGATGCCCAGAGCCCAGAGCACAAAAGTCAGCGCAGCGCGTTCGGTCATGCGGCCCTCCGTTCAGTCGAGCGTGCACGCTCGCTCATGCCTGTTCCACGGGCGGCCGCGCTGCTCCTGCCGGAAAGCGGTTGCGAAGCCAGGCGCGCGCCGACTCGGCATTCGCAACCTCGCCGCGGGCCTGCGCCTCCTCGATCGCGCGCAGCATCACGGTGAACACCGGGCCGGGAACATAACCCATGCCGATCAGGTCGTCGCCTGTGATCAGGCGGTCCGGCTCCGACGCTGCCCTGGCGTGGGCGGCCAGCACCCCTGCGGCGCGGAGGTAGACGGCAGGGTCACTGCCCGCGGCCTCGATGTCCGCGCGGAGCAGCTCGAGCAGACCCGCGGCAAGCCCCTGACGGGCCAGGCGCCGGGCATCTGCCGCCGAAAGGCAACCACCCGTGGACAGACGCTGGAACTCGCGAACGAGGACGACTGCTCTCCGGCGCTCGATCGCAGAGAAGCGTAGTCGGCGGCAGACTTCGCCAGCGGTCTCCGCGTCAGGAAGGCGGCAGAGCAGCGCGGCAAAGGCCGGCTCCGGGCCGAGAGGCACCATGCATCTCAGAACACGGCAGGCATGGTCGAGCGCGTTCACGGCCGGCCCGTCCGCGTGGGGTGGTGGCTGGGACGAGAGGGCCGAAACCTCGGGCAATACGGCTTCCAGCAGACCAGTGGCGGCCATGAGCAGGACCCCGTCGGCGCAGCCCGCCGCAGCCAGCAGCCGGACCAACTCGTCGCGGATACGCTCGGCGCTCACACCGACGATTGTGGGTGCAAGATCCGCCAGAGCCTCGCGCGTGCTCGGCTCCAGGGTGAATTGCAGCTCGGCGGCCAGCCGTACCGCTCGCAGCAGTCGCAGACGGTCCTCGGCAAAACGTTCGGCAGGAGGCCCAACGGTGCGGATGCACCGGCCGGCCAGGTCGGCCCGACCGCCGACATGGTCAATGATCTCTCCGGTGAACGGATCGCAGAGCAGCGCGTTGACGGTGAAGTCGCGACGGCGGACGTCGTCGAGCGCACTGCCGTGTTCAACGTACGCCGGACGTCGGCCGTCCAGGTATGGACCTTCGCGCCGGAAGGTGGCCACCTGATAGGGGTGCCCATCGAGTACGACAGCAATGACCCCGAACTGGGCTCCTACCGGTACCGTCCGCTCGAACAGAGCCGCCACGCGCTCGGCAGGCGCGGCCGTGGCAATGTCCAAATCCACGGGCGGCCGCCCGAGCAGCAGGTCCCGGACGACCCCCCCGACAAGGTAGGTCTCCCACCCTGCCTCGCGCAGCCGCCGAGCGATCTCGATGCCCGGCTGAAAGCGCTCAGGTATGGTGAGGGTCAGCGGACTACTCTTTCGGTTGCTCCTCGGAGGGCTCGTGAAACCCCCTGGCCTTCTCCTCGAGCGTCTCACGGCCCCTCTCCACGATCTCTCGCAGCCGGGCAGCGCCCTCGTCCAGCTTCACCCGCCCGCGCTGCGACAGGTCCTCGGCGGTCACGCGCAGTTTCTGGATGACCTCTTCCGCGCGATCCCGCGCGCGGTCTCCCAGGTCCTCGGCGGATCCGGCCAGACGGGTGCGCGTCTCCTCTCCTGAGCGCGGCGCAAGGAGCAGGGCCACAGCCGTACCGAGCAGCCCTCCGATGATGAAGCCTGCCATGAAGTCACTGCGGTTTCCCATTCCCGTTCATCTCCTCTCCAGACCAACATGCGTCCTCAATGGTTCCTCCGCCCAGTACACGGTCGCCGTCATAGAACGCGACGGCCTGCCCGGGTGCGGCTGCGCGCTGGGGCTCGCAGAACTCGACCCGGACGCGATCAGGGCCGTCATCGTGCAGTACCGCAGGGACGTCGGGAGACGCGTGTCGCGCGCGAACAGTCACTGCGGCCGGGAGCGGCGTCGGCACGATCCAGTTCACCCTGCTCAGCCCGAGGCACCGGCGCAGGAGATCCTCCTGCCCGCCGACCACCAGCATGTTGCGCCGCGCATCAACCTCGAGCACGTACCGCGGGACGCCCAGCGATAACCCCAGCCCCCGGCGCTGCCCGACCGTGTACCGGGCGATACCCGTGTGGGTACCCAACACCGCGCCAACACGATCCCGGATCGGCCCTGGGCTCAGCGTTTCAGGACGCCGGGCGGCTACCATGTCGCCGTAGCGCCCGCTTGGGACGAAGCAGATCTCCTGGCTGTCCGGCTTGTTGGCAACCGGCAGATCCCTACGCCGGGCAAGCGACCGGACCTCCTCCTTGAAGAGAGACCCCACAGGGAGGCGTATCCGCGCCAGTTGCTCCTGCGTCAGCGTGTACAGCAGGTACGACTGGTCCTTTCGGCGGTCCGCGGCCCGAAGGAGCAGCCACCTGCCGCTGGCGTCGTCCGTGGCGATTCGGGCGTAGTGCCCGGTGGCCAGCACGCCGCAACCCAACGCTTCTGCCCGCCCCAGGAGGATGCGGAACTTCACCGCCTGGTTGCACGCTATGCAGGGGTTCGGCGTTCGGCCCCGCGCGTACTCCTCACAGAAGTAGTCAATCACCTCTCGCTCGAACTCCTCGCGGAGGTTAAGAACATAGTGGCGAATGCCAAGGCGGCGGGCCGCGGTGCGCGCGTCCTCGATCGCGGTCAACCCGCAGCAGGCCTGCTTGTTCCCCTCGGGTTCCGGCAGCCACGACGGCCACAGGTCCATCGTGAGCCCGACGACGTCGTGGCCCTGCTCTACGAGCAGGGCCGCCGCCACCGCGCTGTCCACCCCGCCGCTCATGGCGACGGCTACCCTGTTCACGGCTTCACCACGCGCGCTCCTGCCTCTGGCCTTGATGGTATCAGGGAGCGTCGCCTCGCAGCAAGTCAATGACCAGCGCGGCCGACCAGGAGAACTCGTGCGGCCCACAGGCGGCGCCGGAAGCCGCGTGGTAGCACTCCACGAAGCCGGGGCAATCGCACACCACCTCCAAGGTCCGACTGAACTGCGGCATCACGCTTGCTCCCCTTCCTTCGCTCCTTCGCCTGACTGTTCCTTGACCGTCGAGGAGCGCTGCCCCCACCACTCTTCCAGCCGCCTTCGCACCGCGGCCTCCGCGCCGTGGTCGGTGGGCCGGTAGTAGCGCCGGCCTTCCAGCCCTGGCGGCATGTTCTGCTGGCGGACGAATCCTTCCGGGAAGTCGCGCGGATACCGGTACTCCTTGCCGTAACCAAGGCGCTCAACGACCCCGGGGTGACTGGTGTCGCGCAGGTGCACCGGTACCGGCGCAGCGCGCTCCTTCTCGACGTCGCCCGCGGCCTCGCCGATCGCGGTCACCACCGCGTTGCTCTTGGGCGCGGTGGCGATGTAGATCGCGGCCTGCGCCATGGGTATGCGCGCCTCTGGAAGCCCGACGAACTCGACGGCGTGCGCGGCGGCCGTGGCAACCACCAGGGCCATCGGATCCGCCAGACCGACGTCTTCCGCGGCGTGTATCACCATCCGACGGGCTATGAACCTGGGATCCTCCCCACTCGCCAGCATCCGCGCCAGCCAGTACACCGCGGCATCGGGATCGGAGCCGCGCAGGCTCTTGATGAAGGCCGAGATCGCGTCGTAGTGTGCGTCGCCCTCCCGATCGTAGAGGAGGATCCGGCGCTGGCTGGCATCGGTGACCAGCGCGAGCGTGATCCGGCGGCTACCTTCGCCCTCCGCGGCGATAGCGGCGGATTCCAGCGTATTGAGGGCCACGCGGGCGTCGCCGTTGCTCGCGCCTACCAGGAACTCCATCGCCTCGGGATCCACCTCGAACCCGAGCCCGGCAAGGCCGCCCGGATGAGTGAGAGCCCGCTCGACGATGGCCCGGACGGACGCATCGTCTAGTGGATGGAGCTGGGCTACGGCTGATCGCGATATCAGCGTGGGGTTGACGTCATGGAAAGGGTTCTGGGTGGTCGCGCCGATCAGGATGATGGTGCCGTTCTCCACGTGCGGCAGCAGCACGTCCTGCTGGGCCTTGTTGAAGCGGTGGATCTCGTCAATGATCAGCAGCGTCCGCTGCTGATGGAACCTCAGGCGGTCCCTGGCAGCGGAGATGATCCGCCGTAGATCCGCGACCCCGGCGGTGACCGCGTTGACCTGCTCCACGCGGGCTTGCGTCCTGGCCGCGATCAACAGCGCGAGCGAGGTCTTGCCGGAACCGGGCGGTCCCCAGAGGATCAGGCTGCGAACCCGGTCCTGCTCGATCGCCGTCCGCAGGGCTCGGCCCGGGCCTACAAGGTGCTCCTGCCCGACAAACTCGTCGAGCGTCCGCGGTCGCAGGCGCGCGGCAAGCGGAACTGCGCCAGACCCTGCGGGAGCGTCCTCGAACAGCGCCATGGGTTACCCCTTATCGTACCACGGGTTGGGCCGCCGGAGGGACCCGAGCGCCGGGGTGCGAACAAACGGGTATGCGCACCACACGTCCGCCGCGCATCGCCTGCAAGCGTGAATCGCTGGTGATCACCGTGTTTGATGGCGAAGAAGCCATCTACACCTTCGATCATGCCGGACGGTTCTGGTCGGCGTGGGCCGGATACCGCCTCTACCGGCGCGCGCTGGACGGCCGGGTGATGCGAAAGCACACCGATCGCAGCGGACGCCATCCCCGCCGACACAGGAGCTTCCTGGAAGGTGGGGCGCGCGCGGCCATCACGGACGCGACAGCCAGGGCGGCGGCCGCAGCCCTCCTCGCCCTGCGCAGCGGCACCGCCGAGATCCTCTGGTCCCTGCCCGGAGAGCCCGATGCGGGCAGGGCAGCGGCTCTGCTGGAGGCCGCCGCCCGGTTCGATGCCGGCGCGGCCGAGGCGGATGCTCAGAGGTTCGCCTCGGTATATGCGCCGGTGCCGATTCTTCCTCCCGACCGCTACCGCTCCCTCGTCGTCCAGGTAACCGAGGGCTGCCACTGGAACCGCTGCACCTTCTGCTCGTTCTACCGGACGCGTCCCTTCCGGATCAAGCCGCTTGACGAGTTCGCGTCTCACCTCGGCGCGGTCCGGGCGTTCTTCGGCCCGGGGCTCACCCTGCGGCGGGGTGCGTTTCTGGGAGATGCAAACGCCCTGCTGCTGCCTGTCGCCGACCTCATTCCGCGCCTGGACCTGCTGGCGCGCGCGCTGCCCGAGCATGCCGGCGACCTGGCGGCGTTCATAGACGTGTTCACAGGTCACCGCCGCGACTGCCGTGACCTGGCAACACTCCGGGCGCGAGGGCTTCGCAGAATCTACCTGGGTCTGGAGAGCGGCGACGACCGGATGCTGGAGTTCCTCAACAAGCCCCAGTCGGCCGAGGAAGCGATTGGCCTTGCGCACGCGGCCCGGGAGGCGGGCCTGGCGGTAGGCATCATCGTCATGGCCGGCATCGGCGGGGACGCATTCTGGCCGAGGCACGTGGAAGCCACGCTGGCGGCGATCCGGGCCATGGATCTGGGTGCCGGAGACCTGCTGTACGTCTCGGCGTTCGCCGCTCCGCGCGAGGGCCCCTACGCCGAGAGGGCAATGGCAGCCGGAGTGAAGTCGCTCACCGAGGACGAGGTATGGGACCAGGTGGACGAACTGGTCTCGGGATCCAGGGCGGTGCTAGGGGCCGGGGCTCGCGTTGCGCGCTACGACATAGAGGAGTTCATCTACTAGCAGGCCCCCGCCGTGCCGTGCGGGACGGAGTTCCCGAACCCTGCTCTCGCAGGTGGGTGCCCTCCCGGCCGCTCCGGCTTCCCGCGGACTGGCAGCGGGTCTGCCTCGGCGTCCGGAGCCGGGCTCCCCGGGCCAATGTGTTGGATCGGAACTTCTGGCCCGCCTCGTGCACGGCAGGGGACCTTCCGCGCACCTCTAATCCTATCAACCTGCGCCGCCGCCCGCAACCTGATCCTGTGCAACCACGATGTGAACATCGCGCAGCAGATCCGGATCCGCAGGCGCAGGCGCCCCGATCATCAGGTCGGTCGCGCTCGCGGTCTTGGGAAACGCGATCACGTCGCGGATCGTGGCCTCCCCGGCAAGGAGCATCACGAGCCGGTCAAGGCCCAGCGCTATCCCGCCGTGGGGCGGTGCGCCGAACCGCAGCGCGTCCAGCAGGAAACCGAACCTCGCCTGCGCCTGCTCAGGGGAGATCCCAAGCAGCCGGAACACCTGCTCCTGCACCCCGTGCTCGTGGATCCGTATGCTCCCCCCGCCCAGCTCCACGCCGTTCAGCACAAGGTCGTGGGCCCTCGCGCGCGCCCGGCCGGGCGACGCCTCCAGTAGGGGCAGGTCCTCTTCCATCGGCGCCGTGAATGGATGGTGAACCGCGACGAACCGCCCCTGGGAGGGGTCAAACTCCACCAGGGGGAACTCCGTCACCCAGGCGAACCTCGAGGCAGCACCGTTCTCGCGCAGGCCCCACCGGTCGGCCGCCTCCAGCCGCAGGCGCCCTAGCGCGGCCGCGGTCGCCTCGGCTGGCCCGGCGACAAGCAGGATGAGATCCCCCTCCTGCGCGCCGGTGCGGGCCGCAATCGCATCGAGCACACCCCTGGACAGGTGCTTGGCCAGTGGTCCCCTGGGTCCCGACGATGTCAACGCCACTGAAGCCAGACCTTCGGCGCCGGCAGACCGGGCCACGGCGGCAAGGTCATCCATGTCGCGCCGGCTGGCTGCGGCGTGCCCTGGTATGCGCAGAGCACGCAGCACTCCTCCGGATGACGCGGCCTCCTGGAACCTGGCCACGCCGCTCTGGCCCGCCAGATCGGTTAGGTCCACGATCTCCAAAGGCACCCGCAGATCTGGCTTGTCGGATCCGAAGCGCAGCATGGCATCCGCGTACGACAGCCGTGGGAACGGGCGCTGGATTTCGGTGCCCAACACCCTGGCCCAGACGTCGTGGAGCATCTCCTCGGTTATCGCCAGGATCTCGTCCTGATCAACGAAGCTCATCTCGATGTCTATCTGGGTGAACTCCGGCTGGCGGTCCGCTCGCAGATCTTCGTCGCGAAAACACCTCGCTATCTGGAAGTACCGGTCTATGCCGCCTACCATGAGCAACTGCTTAAACAGTTGAGGGGATTGCGGGAGCGCGTAGAACTTCCCCGGCTGCACCCGGCTCGGCACCAGGAAGTCCCGAGCCCCTTCAGGCGTGCTGCGGATCAGCATTGGCGTCTCAACCTCCAGGAAACCCTGACGGTCGAGCGACTCGCGGATCGCCATCGTGGCCTTGTGCCGCAGCATGAGGTTGCGGTACATGCGCGGGCGGCGCAGGTCGAGGTACCGGTAGCGCAGCCGCAAGGCCTCATCCACCGCGGCCTCATCGCCCGGCGCAAACGGCGGCGTTGCCGACGGAGACAGAATCCTCAGCGTCCCGGCCCGGATCTCGATCTCCCCGGTGGCCAGGCGCGGGTTCACCGTTCCGTCCGGGCGGCGTGCCACCAGGCCGCTGGCCGCCGCGACGAACTCCGCCCTCACTTCGCCCGCGGCCGTCGCGCTCGCGGGATCCACATCGCCCGGGTTGATGACCACCTGCGTCAGCCCCTCCCGGTCGCGCAGATCGAGGAAGACTACCCCTCCCAGATCCCGCCGGCGCTGTACCCACCCGGCTATGCGGACTTCCTGGCCCGCGTGGGCGCCTCGCAGTTCCCCGCAGGAGTGCGTGCGCTTCTCCCCCACCGCCTTCATCCTCCCTGCCCGCCGCCGGCTGGCTCTCGCCTCCGCAGCCGATCCCGCAGCGCGGCTGCAACGCCTGTCCGCCCTATCGTGATCTGCTCGCCGGTGGCCATCTCGCGCAGCGTGACCGTGCCCGCGGCCAGCTCATCGTCGCCCAGGACCACGGCCATCCGCGCGCCGAGCCGGTCGGCGAGCTTCATCTGCGCGGCCACCGGACGGGCCAGCAGGTCGCCATCGGTCCTGATGCCTGCCTGACGCAGTTCGTCTGCCAGGCGGAAGCCTTCTGAACGCGCGGCCGAACCGATCGTCACCACCATCGCCTCGATCCCCCGGTCCACGGGCCCGGCCAGCCCTTCCTGCTCGCCGACCAACAGCAAACGGTCCAGGCCGAAGCCAAAGCCCACGCCAGGGGTAGGCGGTCCTCCCAGCTGCTCGGCCAGCCCGTCATAGCGTCCGCCACCAAACATGGCGTTCTGAGCGCCCAGGCGGCCGGAGTAGACCTCCACGGCCGTGCGCGTGTAGTAGTCCAGCCCCCGCACGATGAAGGGGTCGAGCGTGTACCGGATCCCCAGCGCGTCGAACTGCGCCCGAACGCCCGCGAAGTGCGCAGCGCAGGCGTCGCAGAGGTAGCCGAAGATCGGCGGGGCGCCGCGTGCGATCCGATTGCACCCCTCGCGCTTGCAGTCGAGAATACGCAGCGGGTGCTCTTCGTACCTCCGCCGGCAGTCCTCGCACAGATCGGTGACACGGGGCCTGAAGTAGTCGCGCAGCGCGGCCAGGTACCGCGGGCGGCAGCCAGCGTCGCCGACGCTGTTCAGCCGTACCTCGACCTCTGCCAGGCCCACCTTCTGGAGCAGGCGCACAGGCAGCGCTAGCACCTCGGCATCGGCCGACGGATCCGGACTGCCGATGATCTCGGCACCGAACTGCGTGTGCTGCCTGTAGCGGCCGCGTTGGGGCCGATCGTAGCGGAACATCGGCGCGATGTAGTAGAGCTTCACGGGCTGCGGCCAGCGCGCGAGCCCGTGCTCGAGAAAGGCGCGCATCACCGCCGCGGTCCCCTCGGGGCGCAGGCTGAGCGAGCGGCCCCCGCGATCCGAGAACGTGTACATCTCCTTCTCGACGAGGTCGGTGTTCTCGCCCACCGTGCGCTGAAACACATCCGTGTGCTCGACCGCCGGTGTACGGATCTCGCGGAACCCGTAGCAGGCCGCCATCTCGCGGATCTCTGCCTCCAGCGCCTGCCACCGTTCCACCTCGCCTGGGAGGATGTCGCGCATGCCGCGCGGCGCCTGGAATGCGGCCATGGTTCCGTTCCCCCTCTCTTCCTGCCAAGAGCAACGCTCCCGTCCGTCAGGGACGGGAGCGTCGTATCTTCCCGCGGTGCCACCCTGGTTCCCGGCCGGCGCGAAGCAACCGGTCGGACCCTCTACGCTGTGACGGGCGGACCCGGACGACCCCGGCCACGGCTGCGCGCGGCCGGACCCATCGGCTCAGGGGCGTCGTTCGGAACCCGGGGCGCCTGGGGATGCTCGCAGCCCGCCGAAGCGAGGCCTCCCCTCTCTGAAAGGGCCGGGTCCTACTCTTCCCTTCCCAGCCGGTACCGTATGAACCTGAAACTTGCGGCTATTCTACTGTTGGGCGGGCTCTGCTGTCAAATCACGCGAGACCGGCACCGTACACTGCCTGCGGCCGCAGGTTTCCTCGTCCAGGAGGTCGCAGCCGCAGGGGCGAAGTCATACAACAGGAACCCCAGCCGTCCTGAAGGGAGGCGCCACAGGTGCAGGCAATCATCCTGGCCGGCGGACGAGGGGAGCGGCTCCGCCCCTACACCGAAGACAGGCCCAAGCCCATGGTCGAGGTCCTGGGCGTCCCGATACTGGCGTACCAGATGCACTGGCTGCAGACGCAGGGCGTTTCGGAAGTCGTGGTGGCATGCGGGTACAGGCACGAGGTGATCCGGGACTACTTCGGCGACGGCGCCAAGTGGGGCATGCGGATTGACTACGCTGTTGAGAGTTCACCCCTCGGACGCGGCGGCGCCATCCGCAGCGCGTTCGGGAGGCTGCGCCCGAGCGAGCAGGTCGTGCTGGCGACTAACGGCGACATCCTGACGAATCTCCGGCTCGCACCGGTCGTAGACCATCACCGCGGGGGCGGGAATCTGGCTACGGTGGTGCTCACGCCCTATGTCAGCACCTACGGGCTGGTGGAGACAACCGCGGACGGCCGGGTGGTGGCGTTCCACGAGAAACCAACGCTCCCCTACTGGATCAACGCCGGGATCTACGTGCTATCCCCCGAGGTGATACCAATGCTCCCCGAGGTCGGGGACCACGAGCGAACAACGTTCCCGGAGCTGGCCGGGCAGCGACGCCTGGGCGCCTACAAATCCGAGGCCTACTGGCGATCCGTGGATACGGTGAAGGACCTCTCCGAGGTCAGCCGCGAGCTTGAGCAGCGATTGCTCACTGCGTTTCTTGCCTGAGGGGGCGCACCGGCGCCACCGCATTGAGCACCAGCATCACCGGAGTGCCGTCCACGAACTCGAACACGGTCAGCGACGCGGGCGAGATTTCCATCCGCCGCATGGCATCCAGGGGCAGTTCGAGCAGACGGCATATCAGCGCCAGGATCGGATCCTGGTGGGAGACGAGCAACGCAGCACCTCCCTGCTCCACCCACTCGCGCGCGCACTCGGCCATGCGGCCCGCAATCGCCTCCACCGGCTCGAAGCCGGGAACCGCCATCCGCGATGGCTCGGTCCGCCATGTCTGCCATTCGGCAGGATGGCGGGCGATCACATCGGCGACCGGCATGCCTTCCCACGGCCCGAGCCCGGCCTCGATGAGACGATCGTCCGCGGAGACGGGCCGGTCCACGTGTTCGGCGATGATGGCCGCGGTCTCCATCGTGCGGTCCAGCGGGCTGGACACGATACGGTCCGGAGGCGCTCCCTCCAGGTATAGCGCGAGGGCCTCGACCTCGGCGCGGCCAGCTGCGCTCAGGTGCACCCCGGGGAGCCGGCCGGCGAACCGGTTGACCGGCGGCACCAACCAGTCGTGGTGCCCGTGGCGTACTACCATCAGGCGGGGCGTGTCAGCCATCTGTATCTAGGACGAGCGTCACGGGCCCGTCGTTGTGGATCTCCACGACCATCTTAGCCCGGAACCGGCCTGTTGCGACGGTGATGCCAAGTGTGCGCAGCCCGGCGACGAACTCCTCGCACAGCGCCTCGGCATGATCCGGCGCCGCCGCCCGAATGAAGGATGGACGGCGCCCGCGGCTAACATCGCCGTAGAGCGTGAACTGCGAGACAACCAGGACCGAGCCGCCCACTTCCATCACGGACCGGTTAAGCTTCCCGGCCTCGTCGTCGAAGATGCGCAGGTGGGATACCTTCTCGGCCAGTGCCGCGGCCTGCGGGGATGCGTCGCCTGCCGCCACGGCGAGGAGAACCATCAGCCCCGGACCGATCGAGCCGAGCGTTGCATCGCCGACGCGCACGGCCGCCCGCGCTACCCGTTGAACAACTGCTCTCACTGTGGTTTCCGCGGCGGCTCCGGCCTAGCCATCGGCACGTGGGGCAAGGGCGCCGAGGCGGCGCCGCACCTCTTCCAGGGTTTCGGGCCGCTTGGGAAACGCGAAGCGCACGTGTGGCGTGCGGGCCGAAGGATCGCTGCGGAAGCTGCTGCCCGGAACCACGGCGACGCCCACCTGGGAAGCCATACGCCGCGCAAACGTCACGTCATCATCCGCGCACAGGCCGGTGAAGTCGGCCATGACGTAGTACGCGCCGCGCGGCACGACACACCCGAAGCCGGCCCCGGTCAGGATCTCAAGCATGGCGTTCCGCTTGGCCTGATAGAACGCGCCCAGGCCCGTGTAGTAGTCGCGCGGGAAGTTGAACGCGGTCACCGCCGCCTCCTGCAGCGGTGCCGGCGCGCCTACGGTCAGGAAGTCGTGGGCGCGGCGGATACCGTCGGCGATCGCGTCGTTGCCGGTCAGCGCCCATCCCACCCGCCAGCCGGTCACGCTGTAGGTCTTGGACATACTGTTGACCGTGACGGTGCGCTCCGCCATCCCGGGCAGCGCAGCCAGGCTGATGTGGACCGCCCCATCGTAGAGGATGTGCTCGTAGACCTCGTCCGTGATCGCCAGCACGTCCCATTCAAGGCACAGGGCCGCGACCTGCTCCAGCTCGGAACGGGTAAAGACCTTGCCGGTGGGGTTGTGAGGCGTGTTCACGATGATGGCCCGCGTCCTTTGCCCGAAAGCGGCACGCAGATCAGCGGGATCGAACGGCATGGCCGGATCCGTGAGATCCAGTCGGACATACCGAAGGTGCGCGCCTGCCAGCAACGCGTCCGGGCCGTAGTTCTCGTAGAAGGGTTCGAAGAGGACGACCTCGTCACCCGGGTCCAGGACGGCGAGCAGCGTGGCCATCATCGCCTCGGTGGCCCCACAGGTCACCGTGATGTGGCGCTCCGGGTCCACTTCCAGGCCGTTCGACCACGCCACCTTGTCGGCGATCGCGCGCCGCAGCCGCGGGGACCCCCATGTGATCGAATACTGGTTCCACTCTCCCCGCACCGCGGCCACGGCGGCCTCCACCAGCTCCGGCGGGGGGTCGGAGTCCGGAAAGCCCTGCGCCATGTTGATGGCCCCGTGCAGGTCGGCGAGCCGCGTCATCTCACGGATCACCGACTCGGCGAAGAGTTCAACACGCGCAGACGTCGTGCGCCTCATTACGTGGGCACGACCCTGGCTACGCTGAAGACCTCGGGGACCTTCTCGACGCGCTGCATGACCGCGTGCAGCTGGCCGATGTTACGGATGTCCAATACGACGTTCGTGACGACGACCTTGTCCCGCCGTATGCGAGCGTTCATCGAGAGGACGTTGGTCCTCGTCTCCGCGATCGCGGCCAAGATGTCCTTGAGGAGTCCCACCCGATCGAACGCCTCCACCTCCACCTCCACCTGGTAGATCCGCTCCTGCACGGGCTCCCATTCCACCTCGAGCAGGCGCTCGGGATGTGCGCGCAGGAAGGCGATATTTGCGCAGTCGTTCCTGTGGATCGCCACGCCGCGGCCGCGGGTCACGTACCCGACGATGCGGTCGCCTGGCAGCGGGGTGCAGCAGCGGGCAAAGCGCATGAGCACGTTGTCCACGCCCCGCACTCGGACTCCTTGCGGTGCACCCGGCGGCGCCGGCGGCACGGTGGGGGGCACCGCCGGTTCCTCTTCGACGGGGAGTGTGCCCCGCAGCGCGTGTGCCACCTGTAGGAGCGAGAGGTCGCCGTTGCCGATCGCGGCCAGCAGCTCGTCGGCCGACGACACCCCAAACTGCCCGATGACCTCCTCGAGCCGCTCGGGCTTCATCGCCGCTGCCACGCCGCCGGTACGCCGCAGTTCGCGCTCCAGCATCTCCCGGCCGCGGGCCAGGTTCTCCTCGTGTCGCTCGCGCTTGAACCATTGCTTGATCTTGGATCGGGCGTTGCTGGTCACGGTGAACATCAACCAGTCCCGGCTTGGACCGGCACTGCTCTTGCTTGTGGAGATCTCAACGATATCGCCGGTGCGGAGCTTCTGCGACAGCGGAACCAGCCGTCCGTTCACCTTGGCCCCGACGCAACGGTGTCCGACGTCGGTGTGAATGCGGTAGGCGAAGTCCACCGGGGTCGCGCCGGCCGGCAGGTCTACCACGTCGCCCTTGGGAGTGAAGACGAAGACCTCATTCTGGAAGAGGTCCAGCCGGACCGACTGCACGAACTCGCGCGCGTCGGCCAGGTCCTGCTGCCACTCCAGCAGCTGCCGCAGCCAGGCCAGCTTCTGGTCCACCTCTCGGATCTGTGCCGCGCCCTCCTTGTACTTCCAGTGGGCGGCGATGCCGCGCTCGGCCTCGGCGTGCATCTGATGGGTGCGAATCTGGATCTCCAGAGGTTCTCCCTCGTGGATGACGGCCGTGTGCAACGACTGGTACCCGCTGGTCTTCGGGCTGGCGATGTAGTCGTCGAACTCCCCCGGGATCGGCTTCCAGACGGCGTGAACTATGCCGAGCGCGGTGTAGCAGTCCTTCACGTCATCGAGCAGCACACGCACTCCCAGGCGGTCGTAGACGCGCTCCACGGGCTGTCCCGCGTACTTGGGGCGCTGGAGCTTCTTCCAGATGCTGTATATGTGCTTGGGCCGGCCAGTGATGTTCTTGGGATCCACCTTTATTCCTGACCGTTGGATCTCGCGGTGAAGTACGCGCACTACCCGATCCACCAGCGCCTGCCGTGCGTTCTCGGCCTGGGCCAGCGAGCGCGTGATCTCGGCGTAGGTCTCGGGCTCGAGTTGCTGGAATGCCAGGTCCTCGAGCTCCTTCTGGACGCTGCCTATTCCAAGCCGCTCGGCCAGCGGGGCATAGATGTCGAGCGTCTCCTGGGAGGTACGCTGGCGCTTCCACTCCGGGAGCGGCGCTATTGTGCGCATGTTGTGCAGCCGGTCGGCCAGCTTTATCAAGACAATGCGGATGTCGTTGGCCATTGCCAGGAACATCTTCCGCAGGCTCTCGGCCTGGCGCTCCTCCCGGCTCTGCCACTCGATCTTGCCCAGCTTGGTGACGCCGTCCACCAGCGTGGCGATCTCGGGGCCGAACCGGTCGCGCAGTTCGGATAGTTCAACGCCGGTGTCCTCGAGCACGTCGTGCAACAGGGCGGCGGAAACCGTGGTCATGTCGAGGCGCAGATCGGCCAGGATCGTCGCCACGGTCACCGTGTGCATGACGTACGGTTCGCCCGAGGCGCGTCTCTGGCCCTCGTGGGCCCTGGCAGCGGCAAGGTAGGCCTCGCGCACGAGATCGAGATCGGCCTTTGGGAAGTTGGCCCGCAGTGTCGCGATGAGACGCTGGACCTCAGGCGGCAGGTCCTGGAAGCTACCTTGTTGTCTGCGCAGATCCAGCCACTTCACCGCTGGACACCGCCGTTCGGCTTTTCCTGCAGCATTTCGGTGCGAGGCCGCCGAGCCCTCCTGAACTACGGCCTCGACAGGTCGTCCAGGATTCGCGCGGCCGGACCGCCTGCCCAGGCACGCAGATGGGACCAGGCCGCGTGCTCCCGCATCCCCTCCCTGTACCTGAGTGACCGGCCCAGATCGCCTCGGGCGCCGGCGCCCAGCAGGGTGTACAGCCCCCCGGAACCCTCGGCGTCCTCTCGGGTGAGGATCCCGGCCTCGACCATGATTGCCAGGCACGCAGAGAGAACCCCCTTCGGGAGGACCGTCTTCGAACCTGCTCCTGCCCGTCCCCGCGCCCTTAGTTCATGGTAGCACCGCACGAGCGTTTCCCGCGACGGGCAGCGCGCTTCCAACCGGGCCGCGGCAGCATCAAGCGCGTCAGGGCCGAACCGGAGCTCTACGGTCGTCGCCTGCCCCTTCAGGCCTCCAGAGCCCATGCAGTCGCCTGCAAGCAGGGGGTCCGTCGGCAGACCCAGAACCACCACGCGCGCGATGTCCTCAGGCAGCGCCGGCGCAACCAGATGTGCCCCGGCGACCAACACCGTCAACTGCCCTGCGGCAAAGAGATCCTCGATCACGCGGCGCAGCGCCGATGGCAGGCCCGCGTGATAGTAGGCGATGAGGTCCGCCATGTCTGGGTGGCGCGTGCGCAGGTGGCGCGCGGCCGTCACGCTCGCGCCAGCATCGTCCGTCAGGACGAGGACCTTCTCCTGGCGCGCTCGGCCGGTGGCGAGGCCGATCTCTTCACCCGGGAGGCCGCGGCGGTCCACCACACGCAGGTTTGTCCGGGCAGGACCAGCGGCCACGACCCGGTCAATCCCGACAGCAGCGGCGGCCTGCGCCAATGCCTCGAAGGGCAGCGTTCCGGCCAGGAGGCGTAGGCGACCGCCGTACCGTTCGCGCAGGAGGGCAATGTCGGACTCCGGGCTGTGGGGATCGAACACGGCCACTACACCGCCTGCTTCCGGAACACGCAGCTCAGTCCAGAGCGCGGACGCAAACAACAGGTCGAGATCCCCTCTGCCCCAGGCCGCGCAGATACGGGCCGTGTCCTGGGCCGGAAGCAGGCCGTGGGCGCCGGCCACGCGGAGCCCGAGCCCTCGCAACCACATCCCTGCAAGCCCATACCAGGCATCCACCACAGCGGACCGCGGCAGCACCACCACGACCGGCCCGTCACCGCGGGATACCAGGGCCGCTGCCGCCATCACCACCACGGGAAGGAGATTGCGGCCCGGCCCAAAGCGGGCCGCGACCGGGCTTCCAGCAAGAACGGCATCCAGGACCTCCTGCTGCCGGCCGGAGAGGGTGCGCCCGCGGCTCAGATCGGAGACCAGGCCCTCGAGTGGTCCGCGACGGCCCTCGACGATCTCCCCTTCCCAGGTTGCCTCGCGGTTGACATGGATGTTCAGCCCCCACGCGCGGTCCCCGCCGCCGGTGAGCGCCGTCGCGGTCGCCGCGTATCGGGCCCCGGCGTCCATGGCCGGCGCAAGCCGGGCTGCCAGTGCCGCCCGCAGGAACCCGAGCTGCCGCCCGTCGCCGAGGCAGACCTTGATCGCGTGCGGATCTCGGGGGTTTTGGGGATCCCGCACCAGGCGGAGCGCCTCGCCGGCCCGTACCGACGCCAGGGTCGCCTGGCGCCCCTCGAAGGTGACGCCGACCACCTTGGTATGGAAGGCGTCGGCTTCCTCGACCTCGCGCCGGTCGAGATCGAGGTAGTCATCCGCACGCTCGAACAGGCGCCCCAGCAACTGCGCGGTGCTGGAGGTCACCTCTGCCGGCTTCAGACCTGGGGTGCGGAGATCCCGCACGACCAGCCGCACGGAGCTGACCTCGCGCCATCTGCTCTCCTCCAGTGAATAGGCCAGGTCCACGCGTGCCTGGGTGAAGGCCAGCAGCTCGGCCAGGTCGCCTTGACGGAACGCGATCGCCTCCGCCGTGAGTGTGCCATCCCCGACAACCATGCGTAGATGGGCTCCATCACCCACCAGTCGCGTGCTGTGAACCCGCAGTCCGCTGGTCGCAAACACCGGCGGCTCGTTTCCGCTCCCGAAGGGGGCCAGGCGGCCGAGTTCCGCGGCCTGTTCCAGGGTGGCCGCCTCCAGAGGGATCTCGGCATCAATCTGCACGACCGGCTCCAGATCTTCGTCACGCAGTTTCCCCGCAACCGCGGCAAGAAACGCGGACCGGAACCCTTCCACTGCGCCCGCCGGGATCGTAAGCCCGGCGGCCATGGCGTGGCCGCCAAAGGCGGTCACGTGGGCTGCGGCATGGGAGAGCGCCTCGACCATGTGCACCGGAGGGATGCTGCGCGCCGATCCCTTTCCTAAGCCCTCCTGCAGCGCGATCAGCACTGCCGGGCGGTAGTACCGCTCAACCAGCTGCGAAGCGACGATGCCCACGACGCCGGGATGCCAGCCCTCGCGCGCGAGGACCAGCGCGGGCTGTTCCTGCAACCCTCTCGCTTCGACATCCCCGATGGCCTCTGCCAGCACCTGCTCGCACAAGGCACGCCGCTCTCTGTTCAGGCCGTCAAGCCTGCGGGCCAGCATCTCTGCCTCTTCAGGGTCCTCCGTGGTCAACAGGCGGACCGCGTCTGCCGCATGAGCCAGCCGCCCGGCCGCGTTGATCCGCGGGGCCAGCCCGTGAGAGAGGTCGCGAACGCCGAGAGGGGGCAGCAGCGCAGCCACCTCCATGAGAGCGCGCAGCCCCAGGACGCGGGTTGAGCCCATCCGCTCAAGACCGCGGGCTACCAGGATCCGGTTATCACCCAGCAGCGGCGCCATGTCCGCAACCGTACCCAGCGCGGCGAGTTCCAGGAGGTCGCCGTCGCCGTCGTCGTCGTGCCGTTCCAGGAGCACGCACAACGCTCGCCAGGCCTGGTACGCAAGCCCGGCGGCGCAATACTCGGTGCCGGGAGCCGCGCCTGCGACATGCCGCTGCGGGTGCACGACGGCTGCGGCCTCGGGCAACGGGCCTGTGGGCTCATGGTGGTCCAGCACTATGAGGTCTAGCCCGGCCGAGCGGGCGGCCTCTGCCGCGGATGGCGCCGAGATGCCGCAGTCAACCGCCACCAGAACCTCCGCCCCCTCGGATGCCAGGCGGGCCACGGCGTCGGGGTGCAGCCCGTAGCCCTCGGCGCGGCGATCGGGTACGTAGTACTCCACCGCAACGCCGACGCTACGCAGCCCTCGCACCAGGATCGCGGTTGCCGTCACCCCGTCGGCATCGTAGTCGCCGTATATCGCCACCCGCTCCTGGTCGCGCACCGCCTGCGCCAGGCGCGCGGCGGCATGGTCCATCCCAGCCAGATCGAAAGGGGAACTCAGCCGGTCAAGGCCGCAGTCCAGAAAGGCCGCGGCCGCGGCTGGATCAGAAAGACCCCGGTTCATGAGAACCTGGGCCGTGAGGGTGGTTACCCCGAGGGTGTCTACAAGGCGGCGCCGCGCCGCCGCGTCAGGTGAGGCAACGCACCAGCGGGTCAGGGGTTCTGGTTCAGCCGGCCGCCGGATGCAGGCGGTTGCGACTCAAGCTCGCGCAGGCGCGCCTGCATCTCCCGCAGGCGCGATCGCAGCCGCTGCTGTCCGATGAAGCCGCTGACGAAGACGAGAAAGCCGCCCAGAACGGCGGCGCCTATGGTTGCCAGCGCCAGCGTCGTCCGCACCTCCCAGACCGCGAGACGGAGCACAACGGCCGAGGGATTGGCCAGCGCGAAGACCGTGACCGCGGCAAACAGCAGCAACGCGAACACGGTGAATACCGACATGCCTGCTACCTCCTCCGCGACCGCCTTCGGCGCGGCGTAGTGTCGGCCGCCTGCGGCACCGACGCCTCGACGACCGTGGCCATCTCCGCCGGGGGTTCAGGGCGTGGCCGCTTGCCGCGGCGCTCTGCCCACCGGTGCCAGTCTACCAGGATGGCGCTCGCGTTGAACACCGAGGAGTAAGCCCCGACGGTGATCCCAGCCATCAGGCCGAAGGCGAAGTCGCGAACGGTGCTGCCCCCGAAGGCGTAGACCGCGCCGATGGCCAGGAGTGTGGTCAGCACGGTGTTGATCGAGCGCACCAATGCCTCAAGCAGGCTGCGGTTGACGAGCCGATCGAACGCCTCCCGCCCACGCATCGCCAGGTTCTCGCGAATCCGGTCGAACACAACGATCGTGTCGTTTATCGAGTAACCGACAACGGTCAGCAGTACGGCCACGAAGGCGGTGTTAACCTCCTTGCGCGTGATGGCGAAGATTCCCACGACGACGAGCAGATCGTGGAGGAGCGCGATGTCTGCTGCCATGGCGTACCGGAAGGACTTAAACCGATAGGAGACGTAGAGCACCTGCAGCGCCAGGCCGATCAGCACGCCTATGATCGCCACGTTGCGCAGCTCCCGTCCGATCTTGGGTCCCACCTCGTCCTCGCGCAGTATGGTCACCTTGCCGAACTTCTGCCTGAGCGCGGCGAGCAGGCCGTTCTTCGCCTCGGGGGTAAGCGGCCTGGTGCGGATCAGCACCTCCTGCTCCGCCTTCTGGATGACGCTCTGCCCGGTGGCGAATCGGTCTGCGACCGCGCGTACCTGCCCGGTGGTGAACGGCCTCTCCAACTGCAACTGGAAGAAGTTGCCGCCCGTGAAGTCCACGCCCCAGTCGAGCGCGCCTCTTCCGGCGGCCAAGTTGGTGATGAGCGCGATCACGCCGGGGATGATGAGGAGCAGGGAGAAAGCATATCCCCAGCGCCGCTTGCCCACTATATCCCAGGTCCGGTTGGTCACCGCGCGACCCTCCCGGCCAAGCGGGCCAACTGCGGCCCGAGGCCCGCGGTCGCGGCGGCGTCCACAAATGCCCGCGTAACGATGATCGCTGTGAACATGCTAACCAGCACCCCAATGCTGAGCGTAACCGCGAAGCCGCGGATCGGCCCGGAGCCCAGAAGAAACAGCACACCCGTGGCGATCAGCGTCGTGATGTTGGAGTCCAGGATCGTCGTCGTCGCCCTGGTCCAGCCCGCTGCTATCGCCGCGCGCAGGCTCTTGCCGGCACGCAGCTCCTCCTTGACCTTCTCGAAAATGATCACGTTGGCATCCACCGCCATCCCGATGGAGAGAACGATCCCTGCGATGCCGGGCAGCGTGAGCGTTGCGCCCAGACCGCTCAGCAGTGCCAGCAGGGCCAGCAGGTAGAGGGAAAGCGCGAAGTCGGCCATCAGACCTGGCAGGCCGTAGTAGAGCGCCATGAAGACCCCTACGGCTACCAGCGCGACGCTCGAGGCCTTCAGGCTCTTGTCAATTGAGTCCCGGCCCAACTGAGGTCCAACCGTGCGGTTCTCCACTACCTCGACCGGGATGGGCAGCGACCCGCCCCGCAGGAGAACGGCCAGGTCGCGGGCCTCCTCGATCACGCGGAAACCGCCGCTGATCTGCCCGCTCCCACCGGTGATGCGATCTCGAATGACCGGTGACGATATGACCTCGTTGTCGAGCACGATCGTCAGGTACTTGCCGACGTTCGCGCCCGTGTAATCCTCGAACGTCTTGGCGGCCTTGCCGCGGAACTTGAAATGGACTATGGGCTCGGCGCTGTTCTGGTCGAAGCCGGCCTGCGCGCTTTCCAGGTCTGCCCCGGTCAGCACCACCTTCTTGGCCAGAGGCAACGATCGGGCAGTACCGGTCTGGCCCGGGGGCTGAGGGGCACCCGGCCGCTCGGGGAGGATGACCGTCTTGCCGTCGGCGCTCCAGTGCGCGCCGTCGGGCAGCGACTGCGCACCGGTGTCCACGAACTCCAGCAACGCCGTCTTCCCGATCAGCTTGATCGCCCGTTCGGGATCCTGGATTCCAGGCAACTCGACGATGATGCGCTTCAGGCCCTGCCGCTGGATCGTCGGCTCCACCACGCCCAACTGATCTATGCGCTTCTCGATCACCCGCATCGCGGCATCCACGGCCTCGGGCGTGGCCTGTGCGGTTGACGTGTCCAGCCCCTCCAGCACTAGCAGGCTGCCTCCCTTGAGATCAAGGCCCAGGTTCATGTGCAGCGTGGGGCTACGGAAGACCGGCGTGCGACCGACGAACGTCAGCGGGCGGAACGCCACCTGTATCGCCGCAAGGCCGAGGACAAGGATGATGACCAGACGGAAGCCGAGACGCGCTCTCAACAGCAATCCCCTTCCAGGGAGTAATGATGATCGGGCGCAAAAAAAACGGGCAGAAGCCCAGGACATTATAGCCAGGGCGCGAAGGTACTGTCAAACGCGCGGCGGACGCGCCGGCTCCAGACGAACACGCCGCGAAGGGAGCCGGCAGGCGCACGCGAACAGTTCCGCTGTGAGCCTGTTCCCGGAACCCGCCGGCGTCCCGAAGACCGCCCCGATCACCGTTCGAGGGTGCGAGGTCTTCGTGGGAACCTGCTCGTGGGCAGACCGCGGCGTGGTGGCCAGCGACTTCTACCCGCGCGGTACGAAGACCGACCCGAGAGCCCGTCTCGCGCACTATGCCGGCGTCTTCCCCGCCGTCGAGGTGGACGCTAGCTACCACGCCCTGCAACCCCCCGAACGCGCCAGACAGTGGCTGGACTGGACGCCGGCCTCGTTCAGGTTCGGTATCAAGGCGTTCGCGTGGCTGACGCGCCACGAGAGCGATCCGAGGCGACTGCCGCCCGCGATCGCTGCTCTCCTACCCCCGGGTCTGCGGTCCGGCGGTCCGGTGCGCGGCGACCGCGTCCCGGAGGAGGCGCTGGGCGCGGTCTGGGACCAGTTCGCGGAGTTCGTCAACGTGTTTGTCGCGGAGGGCCGGCTGGGCTACGTCTTGTTTCAGTTTCCCAAGGGTGTGGGGTACTCGCCGGACCTGTTCGCCTACCTCGAGACATGGGCGCCCTACCTGCGCGACTGGCCGGTGGCCGTGGAGATCCGCCACAAGGAGTGGCTGTACCACCGGCACCGGGAGGCGTTCCTGGGCTTCCTGCGTGAGCGCGGGTATGCCTATGTAGTTCCCGACATGGCCCAGGTGCAGTACTTCCCTCCGCCCGAGGTAGAGGTGACCGCCGGGTGGTCGGTCGTCCGGTTCCACGGCCGCAATCCGGCGCTTGTAGAGCGCAGGGTGCCCACGGACCGCGCATATGACTACCTCTACTCGCGGGAGGAACTGGAGGGGTGGGCCGCGACCGTGGGCACGCTGGCTCCCAGGGTCGGCTCCCTCTATCTCATGTTCAACAACCACGCCCGCGGCCAGGCCGCGCAAAACGGCCGTGAGATGCAGGCGCTGCTGACTGCATCCGGCTGACCCCGCCCGCTCAGCCGCCCGCCTGCATCCTGAGTTGCGCCTCCTGTTCCAGTCGCGCCAGAGAGAATCCCAGGGGAACCAGCAACGTTTCGGCGGTGCGCATCAACTGACCCACGTAGTAGTCCGCGTCGCACGACCAGTCAGGTCCCAGCAGCCCAAGGGGCCGAACCCGGTCCTCGGGCAGGCGCGCGCGCGCGTCGGTGACCACGTACTGGATCCGCTCGCCCGGATGCAGCCGCACCCCGGCGCGGGCCATCTGGCGCGCGGCCACGGCCACGGCCGCGTTGTTCCTGTAATCCTCCGGCGCGCGCGAGATGGTCGTCGTCACGGCAAGATCGGCGGCCCGGACCTCCCGGCCCCGCAACCGGACCACGGCCTCGGTCAGGATGTCCAGCACCCGCGGTCCCGCGGCGCGCACCTCCGCCGCCGTCCTGGCCGCGAAGAGCACCTCCAGCATTCTGGCCTGCGTGCGCTCAACGAGCGCAGGGACGTCCGAGCGCCGGACCTCGATGCCGCGCACCTTGGTCCCACCGTCATCGAAACGGCCCAGGTAGCGGTTGGGCACACCCAGGCCCGGATGCGTGCGCGACGGCAGGAACGCGATCCAGTCGTAGACGCCCTCGACGAGAATTGGGAGCCCGGTCGTCTCCTCTATCACCCGGGCCAGGCCGTCGTAGTCGGCGTGCGTTGCGCCACTCCGGTGCAGCCACATGGAGTCCACCAACGCGTGGAGCATCCGATAGCCCCGGGTTTCAGCCAGGTCCTTGGCCCGCAGGAGCATCTCGCGGGAGAAGGCGGTTGTGGCCTCGTGCGCCTCGATGCGGCCGAAGCGGGCGTTGCGATACCCGAGGTAGCCAAATGAGTTGCCAGTGAGAACTCCGCCCTCAACGAAGAACACCGCTGGCTCCTCAACTAGCTGAAAGCAGTACACATACGGCTTGTCGTACGGAACTCGATCTAACGACTTCACAGGTGCAAACAACAGCGGCGATTCGACTAGCCGTTCGTCAAAGGAGTGTGCCAGCGGGATCCAATCGCCAACTGAGAGTTGGTCGGCCCGCTTGACCCGCAACTGCCCTTGTTCGAGCACATAGCAGCGGTGGTTCGGCGTCATCAGCAACTCTCGCCCCCACCGCAACCGCATGCGAATCATCGTTGGAGGCGCGGGCACCTTGATGACGGCATGCACGGGCTTCACACAGCCGCGAAGGCGGCCATCGATACCGGTGACTGCCAGATCATCTACCGGTTGCTCCCCACATGTCGAACCCGGGAGATAGGTATCCACGAGATCTCGAATCGATGCGATCTTCCAGCGCCCGTTCGCGCGGTGCAGAATGCTCGTGTCGCCGTCCAAGCAGCACACCAGGCACCACTTCAGCGCGGTCTGCCGCTGCTGGTAGAGGGCGCGCGCCTCGCCGGAGGTCTCCTGCTTCCGCCGCTTGTAGTACGCCCGCCGCGCCAGCAGCGGCTCCAACACCTCCGGCAGCAGGCCCCTTCGTCGCCTGCACAGGCGCGCGCCGGTCTCCGGCACGCGCGGCGCGTCCGGACAGCACCTGCAATTGATCGTCTCAGGCGAGATGTTGAACCGCTCCATGATCGTGGGATACATGGACGCGAAGTCGAGCTCGCCGACACCCTCAAACAGGCCCACGACCGGCTGGTAGGTGAGCCCACCCTTGTCCGTGACCAGCAGTTCTCCGGCCGACTTGAACCCTTCGGGCTCGCTCTTGCGCCATGGGACCAGCACGCCCCGCCGGATCGCGCGGTGAATCTGCATCGCGCTGATCGCCGTCCCAATCGAGGTCCGGGCCAGATACTGTACCGGCAGGCATGCCAGGCGCGCGATCTCCAGCAGCCCGGCCAGTTCGGACTCGCCGTATATGAACGAGTTGCGCAGGTCGAGGTGCCAGCGGCCCCGGAGCATCTGCGCGCCGGCCGTGAATACGGTCTGGCCGTAGGTGACGTACGAGCGGGCGCGCCGCATCCGCAGGTCCTGGCCGCGCTCGCGGTTCCACCGCAGCGGAACGCCGGTCCGCGCCGCGAGCGCCCGCAGCCGCGGCAGGAGGAACGCGTCGCCCCACTCGGTGAGAAGTACGTCGGGATCGTAGCGATCGAGCAGGCGGTTGAGACTGCCGATCAGGTCCTCGGGGCGATCGCCGCAGAGCACGACCGTTTCTCCGTTTACCGACGCCTCGATCTCGGTCATCCGACCGTGTGCCGGGTTGATGGGGTCGCCGTCCAGGCGCAGGCGCATCGTGACCAGCGGAGGAAGGGCGTACTCAAGGTCCTCCGGCGTATCTAACGGCTGGAACTCCTGTACCGTGACGGCCGGCCCTCCCGCCACCCGATACCGCCCCAGCGGGAACAGCCCGGTCTGTGCAAAGAACAGTTGAGGGATGCTGAGGTCACAATCGAACGGCGACAGGCCTCTGATGCGGGCGACCGAGCGTACCGCGGATGGGAAGGCAAGCGGTGAGCGGACGGCGATCCGCAGCACCGGCAGCGCCGCGCCGGAGAGGAGCTCTTCCCGCGCTGCCATCGCCGTCTCGGCCGCAATCCCCTGGTCGGCCAGGCGCGCCGGCAGCCGGGCCAGAAGACGCTCCGGTCCTGCGACATAGAAGACCGGGGCAAACGGCGCCACCAGACGGTGCGCCCGGCCGTCCTCGCCGATCAACCAGACCGCCATGCCGTCCCCGGTGGGATAGGCGTCGAACAACCAGCCGGTCAACATCACCTCACCCCGGCCCGGGATCACCGGCCTGGCCGGCGCTACGGTCCGGCGTACCCGGCGCACCGGCCTCCAGGTCTTCCACCCGGACGCGCAGCGCCTCCACCAGCTTCGCCATCTCAATCAGCATGGCCAGCATCAGAACCTCAAACGGCACCGGATGCGACAGGTAAGCGGCGGGCGCGGTATGATGGCGCGCGGCCGCGAAGAGCCGGTCGAGGATCACCCGGTCCTCTCTGCGCAGCGCCCGGCGGAACGGCGCGAAGTTCGCTTCCTCCTGGGCGACGATCTGCGTCATGGTGGGTACGGTGCGGCCCATCAGCACCACCGCCGCGCGGCCAGCAGCGGCACCTCCGGCTCCCACCACCAGCGGCCGGGTGAGGGTTTCTCCCCGGCTATCTCGATCCTTCCCTCACGGCAGGAGGCACGGAACACCCAGTCCGCCGCAGCGGCAATCTGTACCCCAAACCCTTCACGCCCGCGTACCGGTGGCTGGGGCGGCGCGGCCACCACCAGCGGGTGCTGCCGCGCGGCCAGGCGGGTGAGGGTCGCGAGCACCCGCTGGAAGATCCGCCGGGCCTCGGCGGTGGAGAGGTCCTCATCGTGGAGTGGATCCAGCAGGCCGGCTATCAGCACGCCGGAGGATCGGCGCGCCGCAACCGCGCCCTCCAGACGGTCAACAACCGCGGCTTCGAGCTGGTAGGCGGTGAAGACGCGCGAGATGAAAACGCTGGCCAGCAGGGCTTCGGGACGCCGCCCCATCCGGCGCGCCAGGCCGGTGAGCAGGTACGGGTTGAGCGCGTTTGCCCCATCCACGATCAGGAGCGGGCTGGCAGGAGTCGCTGCGCGCAGGCCGAGCAGCAGGCCTACGGTCAGGCAGGCCGGATCCCCGTGGACCAGAACAAATCCGGTGCCTGGAAAAGGTGTGTACATCGGGCGACCTGGAGCACAGCGCCGGATACATGGGCTCCATCCCGATTATACGAACAAGTGTTCGTATGTCAATGCCGAACAGGGGCAGGAATCAGCGAGCTACGGCAAATCTGAGGTACCACTCCCGCAGCGCTGGGTTGCGGTACTGAAACTCGCTGATCAGAGCAAGCCCCACCTTGGCGCCGCCCAAGATCCCGGCCAGAATCCCGGGGCGCGTAGGAACGCCCACCACCTGCGGCGACACGGTCAGGAAGAGCTCGTCCAGGACCTGTGCCTCGGCCAGGTGTCGGTTGACAACCGGTCCACCCTCGGCCAGCACCCTTCCGAACCCGCGGGCTCCAAGCAGCCCCAGGGTGGCCTCCAGGTCTACTTCCCCGGACGCGCCAGCCGGGACCACCCAGACCTCGGCGCCCGCCTCCTCGATGCGCCGGCGATCGGCCGCCCGCGACAGCTCGGTCGTAATCACCACCGATGCGAACTCCCGGTGCCCAAAGAAGCGTTTGCGCAGCACCGCATCCGAGAACTCGGCCCGGCCGGAGACGACGAATGCCGCGGGATTGGCAGGCCGGCCCGCGGACGCGCGCGCCTCCCGCAGGTGCGGGTGCGTGATGGCCACGATGTCGTTTTGCCGAAGCGTGCCCGCGCCGCAGAGCACCGCGTCGGCCCATCCGCGCAGCGTCCTGAACAGGTAGTGATCCACCTCGGAGCCGATCCCCCATGCCTTGCCGTCAACGGCCACCGCGCCGTCCAGCGTCTGGACCATGTTGAGGATGACGTGGGGCCGGCCCGCTGGAGCGGGTGCCTCCAGGTCGCGGTATACCGCCTCGAGCGGCACCTCCCTGGGGTGCGGCTCGCGCGCGTGGTAGGCCAGCGTGAGAACAGCGGGCAGGGACACGACGCCACCGCCTCTCTGGCCGATCGGCCCGTCCGTGTCAGAAGTCAATCCGCGCACCCGCCCGCAGCAGGCGCTGCTGCACCTCGCGCACGAGGTCTTGCCGCTGCGCGAGCTGGTGAGGAGTCACGCGGTGCGCCACCGCCACCGCAGCAGCCACGCCGACGCCCTCTCCCATGGCCATCGTGGTTGGAATCACGCGGGCCGAGCCCGCGGCCTGGTAGGTGGCCGAGAAGGCGCGGCTCGCCACGAACAGCCCGTCTATCCGCGCGGTTATCAAAGAGCGGAGCGGTATGGTGTACGCGCGCCTTACAGGCCTGTAGGGGTACTGCTCGCCCTGCACGTACTGGTGCAGATCTATCGGGTAGGACGCGGCGCCGATGCTGTCCCAGAAGCGCGTGCGCCCGACGATGTCCTTTCCGGTCAGCGTGTAGAGCCCTGCGAGATGGCGTGTCTCACGGATGTAGAGTTCGGGCGCCACCTCGACCAGCCGCGCACCGGCGAACCCCGGGACGTTGGCCCGCAGATAAGATAGCTTGTTGGGGATCTCCGCAACCGCGCGCGCATAACCGTCCGCGCAGGAGGCCGGGGCCGTGCCGTCCACGTCGTGGATCTGCAGCGAGTTGATCAGCAACGTTCCGTCGGGCAGCTTGCCGATATTCAGGTCGAGCGCAGAAAGCCGCGCGTCCGCCGGGCGGTACCCGCGCATCGCCTCCTTGAACCCCCAGGCGTATCCGTTGAAGGCGCCGCTGGGGTGCCGGCCGTGCCTGTGCGCATACGCGTACCGAACGATCTCCGGCCAATCCACATCGGCCACGCGGTACATCAGCGTCGCAGGCATCGCCCTGCGGTCAATCCCGGAGGCCTCCCGGCCGTAGGTGAAGGGCACGCCAGAGGCAGCTGCCAGGTCGCCGTCGTCGGTGGCATCCACGGTGACCGCGGCACGGATCGGGGCCGTCGCCTGATCCGAGAGGCGCACCCATACCCCAGCGACGCGACCTTCCACAACGATGGGTTCGGTGCGCTCAATGCCCAACAGGGATACTATCCCGGGCTCTGCCTCTACCTTGTTCCGTAGGATGGTGCGGACCTTGCGGGGATCGAAGGTGATTCCCCCGATCTCGTGATAGATCTCCAGGAAGATCCCCTTGATGAGGTTCTCGCCGTTGGGTCCGCGGCTCATGTCCACCATGTTGAGCATGGCGCCGGTCATGACCGTCCCCAGGAATGGGCGGCTCTCCACCAGAACCACCACCATGCCTTGACGCGCCGCCGCGAGCGCCGCGGCCACGCCTGCCGGGCTTCCGCCTACCACGAGCACGCCTGCCCGAAACCCCGGCGGGCTGGTGTCCTGCCGCAGGAAGGCCGGCTGAATGAGCACGACGGCCGTGGCAAGGGCCAGGGCGGCAAGAACCGTCCGCAGGATTCCGAAGCGCATCTTCTCTGGCAGTGACGGCTTCAGGTCGCCTCGGGCCCAACCAGAAACGCCAGGGCAGAGGCCAGCCGCTGATAGGTGTCGTCCAGATGCTCAGGCAGTACCTTGACGTCGCACAGGACCGGCATGAAGTTGGTGTCGCCCGACCAGCGCGGCACGATGTGCAGGTGCAGGTGGTCGGCAATCCCGGCGCCGGCAGCGCGACCCAGATTCATGCCGACGTTGAACCCGTCGGGCTCCATGGCACGCTCCAGCGCCCGGACCCCCAGACTCACGAGCCCCATCAGCGCCTCTGCCTCGCGTGCCGTCAGATCGTCGGGGCGGGCCAGGTGCCTGAACGGAACCGCCATCAGGTGGCCGGTATTGTAGGGAAACCGGTTGAGGATCAGGTAGCCATCCGGGGCGCGGTGCAGGATCAGGGCGGCCCGGTCATCACCTGACGCCGGCGCCTCACAGAGAACGCAGCCGGTCACGGCAGGAGCGGCGATGTAGGCGAACCGCCACGGTGCCCACAGCCGCTTCACTGGGCCCCGCTGTCGAGCCGGCGCAGCGCATCGGCCGCGGCCGCCTGTTCCGCTTCCTTCTTGCTCTGGCCGCTGCCCTCTCCGATCGTCTTGCCGGCGGCCTCAACCACGGCGGCGAACGTCCGCGCGTGCTCCGGGCCCTCGGCGCGGGCGATGCGGTACTTGGGCATCTGGCGGCGGCGCTGCAGCCGCTCCTGAAGCTGGCTCTTGAAGTCGTCTCCGACCCGATGAATCTCCTCGGCCAGTTCTCCGAGCCAGCGTATCACGAGGGCGTGCACCACCCCGTAGCCCGAGTCCACATAGACGGCGCCCAGGACCGACTCCAGGGCATCGGCCAGCATCGAGGCACGCTGCCGCCCTCCTCCCTTCTCCTCCCCCCGGCCCAGCATCAGGTAGTCGCCGAGGTCTAGCCGGCGCGCGACCGAGGCCAGCGCCCCCTCGTTCACCAGTCGGGAGCGGTTCTTCGCAAGCCCGCCTTCGTCCATGTCCGGGTTCCTGCGGTAGAGGTCGTCGGCGACCACCAGACTCAGGACCGCGTCCCCGAGGAACTCCAGCCGCTCGTAGCTCTTTGCGGGATCCTGACCGCGCTCGTGGCTGAACGACCCGTGCCTCAGCGCCAGGTCGAGCAGCGACCTGTCTCGAAAGCGCACTCCCAGCCGCTCCTCGAGCGCCGCCAGCTGGGCCAGGCGTCCCTGTGACAGCACCTCGCCCACCGCGCCGGTCTCATCGGGCGGGAGAGGCGGCGGCAGGACACGCTTGCGTCTACGCATGGTTTGCCCTCAACACGAGTGTGGCATTGTGGCCCCCGAATCCGAACGCGTTGGAAATCACCGTGCGCAGCCGTCCTGGGCGGGCCACGTTCGGGACGTAATCGAGGTCGCACTCAGGATCAGGAACCTCATAGTTGATCGTAGGCGGCATCGTCTGGTGGCGCAGCGCCAACGCGCAGGCGATGAACTCCACGCCGCCCGCCGCCCCCATTAGGTGCCCAATCATGGACTTCGTCGAGCTGACGGCGAGCCGGTGCGCGTGCGCGCCGAAAAGACGTTTGATCGCCAGCGTCTCGAGCCGATCGTTGTACGGCGTGCTGGTGCCGTGCGCGTTGATGTAGTCAACCTCCTCCGGTGCGACCCCGGCATCGGAGAGGGCCGCGGCCATGCTCCGAAACGCGCCGTCGCCTTCGGGGTCGGGCTGCGTAATGTGGAAGGCGTCGGCCGTGGCGCCGTAGCCGATCACCTCTCCGTAGATCTGAACCCCGCGCGCCTCGGCGTGCTCCGTCGCTTCCAGGAGAACCACGCCTGCCCCCTCGCCTATCACGAAGCCGTCTCGACCCGCGTCGAACGGGCGTGATGCCCGGCCGGGCTCGTCGTTGCGCGTGGACATCGCCCTCATCGAGCAGAACCCGGCCATCGCCAGCGGCGTGATGGCGGCCTCCGAACCTCCTGCCAGCATAGCGTCCACGTCGCCGCGCTCGATCATCCGCGCTGCGTCACCGATCGCGTTGCCGCCGGTGGCGCACGCCGTCACAACGCAGGAACTCGGCCCCTTGGCCCCCGTGAGAATCGAGGTTACCCCGCTGGCCATGTTCGAGATGATCATCGGAACGAAGAACGGCGAGACCCGCTCGGGTCCCTTCAGGAGCAGCTGCCGGTGCTGCTCTTCCCACGTCGTGGCGCCTCCGATTCCCGATCCGATCAGCACGCCGATCCGTGTCGCGTTGGCCGGCGTTATGACGTAGCCGGCGTCGTCGAGCGCCATTCGCCCGGCGGAGTAGGCAAACTGCACGAATCGGTCGTTGCGCCGCGCCTCCTTGCGGTCCATGAACGCCAGGGCATCGAAACCGCGCACTTCGGCCGCGATCCGCGTCGCGTACCCCGAGGCATCGAAAGCGGTGATCAGATCCACCCCCGACCGTCCCTCGAGCAGCGCAGACCAGAACTCCTGATGGCCCACGCCGATCGGGCTCACCACGCCCAACCCGGTGACCGCAACCCGCCTTCGCACGGGAGATACCCGGAAGCCCCAGGCGCCAGGTGGCGCTATTGCGCCGGCTCTTTGGCTTGACGCTCGATGAATGCCACGGCGTCGCCCACGGTCACTATCTTCTCGGACTGGTCGTCAGGAATCACTATCTCGAACTCATCCTCCAGCGCCATCACGAGCTCGACGACATCGAGGGAGTCCGCGCCCAGGTCCTCAATGAACGAAGACTCCGGCGAGATCTTGTCCTCTTCCACGTTGAGTTGACTGGCCACCTTCGCCCTAACCCGTTCGAATACCGTTGCCATGAGCGCCTCCCCCTTCGGTCAGTGCATGATCATTCCGCCGTCCACGTTCAGGACCTGCCCGGTAACATACCCGGCTTCATCCGACGCCAGGAAGACCACGGCCGCGGCGACATCATCCGCTGCGCCGGCCCGCCCCAACGGTATCTGCGCCAGGTAGCGCTCGACGGTCTCGGGTGCCAGACCCTCGGTCATGCCCGCCGCGATGTAGCCCGGGGCCACCGCGTTTGCGGTGATCCCGCGCGCCCCGACCTCGCGCGCTACCGCCCGCGTAAGGCCGATGATCCCTGCCTTGGCGGCCACATAGTTCGCCTGCCCGGCGTTGCCTCCCTGCCCGGCGGTCGAGGTGATGTTTATGATCCGCCCGCGCCTTTGACGCAGGAACTCGCGCAGTGCGGCCCTGATACAGTAGAATGTCCCGCTGAGGTTGGTGTCCAGGACGGCCTGCCAATCTTCATCACGCATCCTCAGCACGAGCCCGTCGCGCACGATCCCCGCGTTGTTCACCAGGATATCCAGCCGGCCGAATTCCTCTAGGGCCGCGGCGATCACACCGGCCGCCTCCTCGGGTCTGGAGAGGTCGGCGCCGACCGCTAGGGCCCGTCCTCCGGCTGCCTCGATTTCCCCGACAACGGCCAGGGCCGCCTCGCGGTTTCGGCCGTAGTGGACGACCAGGGCCGCGCCTTCCCGGGCCAGCGCCACCGCGACGCGGCTGCCGATCCCACCCGAGGCGCCGGTGACCACCGCGACCTTGCCGTCGAGCCGACCCATAGCCCCGGCTACCTCCGGCTCCCGGCCGTCCCCTGTTCGGGTGACGCCGCGACCGATCCGAGCGTCGAGAGCGCCGCGTCAAGCGTGGCCTGGTCCTGCACCGAGACCACCACGGCTCCCGGGGCGGTACGTCGAACGAGCCCGGCCAGCGCCGTGCCGGGGCCTACCTCAACGAAGACCGAGGCGCCGAGGGCGCGCAGCGTCACTACCGACTGCTCCCACCGAACCGGCGCCGCCACCTGGTCGAGCAGCGCGGTCCGTATCTCCTGCGGCTCCCGCACGGGCTGTGCGGTGACGTTGGCTACTACCGGGATCCGGGCAGGAGCCACGTTCACCCGGCCCAGAGCCGCGGACAGGAGTGCTGACGCGGGCCTCATCAACGAGGTGTGGAATGGGGCGCTGACGGCCAGGCGCGTGACCCGCCGCGCGCCGGCTGCCAGCAGCCGGGCCGACGCATCCTCAACCGCACCCGCCTCTCCCCCGACAACGACCTGACCGGGCGCGTTGAAGTTGGCGGCTTCGACCACACCCGGCGTCTGGCGGCAGATCTCGTCCACGCGCTCCGCGGGCAGGCCCATCACCGCCACCATAGCCGTGTGCTGTCCTTCCACGGCGTCCTGCATGAGCTTCCCGCGCTGCCGCACCAGCGCAACCGCATCGCCAAGCGCGAGCGCCCCGGCCGCCACCAGGGCCGTGTACTCTCCCAGACTGAGCCCGGCGGCCATGGCCGGCCGGACTCCGTGTTCGGCCAGGGCGGCGGCAGCCGCCCAACTGCACGTGAGTATGGCCGGCTGCGTGTTCTCGGTCTGTCGTAGGCGCTCCTCGGGTCCCCTGCGGCAGAGGTCCAGGATATCCAGCCCGATGGACTCGCTGGCCTCATCGAAGACGCGTCGCGCCGAGGCGTACCGCGCTGCCAGATCCACGCCCATGCCCACGTACTGGGCTCCTTGCCCAGGGAAGACGAACGCGATCACGGCGTGCGGCCGCCCGACCGCCTGGCCATGGCCGAGTCACCGGTCCACCGGATCGCGCCGGCGCCCCATGTAAGACCCGCCCCGAAAGCCACGAACACCACCAGGCTGCCCGGGCGGACGCGCCCCTGCTCTACTGCCTCGTACAGCGCCACCGGAACCGAAGCCGAAGAGGTGTTGCCGTACCGGTCCGCGTTGACGAAGAACCGCTCCATCGGCTGGCCCAGCCGCTCTGCCGCCGCCTCGATGATGCGGACGTTTGCCTGGTGGGGCACGAAGCAGTCAACGTCTTCAACCTTGAGGCCGGCCTCTTCCAAGACGCGCTCGATGGCCCGCGGGATCGCCCGAACGGCGAACTTGTAGACCTCGCGCCCGTTCATCTTGAGGTAGTGCATGCGGGCCGCGACCGTCTCGTGACCCGGAGGCCGCCGCGAGCCGCCGGCCGGCAACTCGATGAGCGGTGCGCCCGCTCCCTCCGCGCCCAGGTGGAAGGCCAGGAATCCCTCCCCGGACCGGCACGGTCGCAGGATCACCGCCGCGGCGGCATCGCCGAAGAGCACGCTCGTGGCGCGGTCGCTCCAGTCGGTGATACGTGAGAGGACCTCGGTGCCAATGATCATCACGGTCTCGGCCCTGCCGGAGGCAATCGCCGCGTGCCCTATCGCCACCCCGTAGGCCCAACTGCTGCAGGCCGCAGACGCGTCGAAGGCACCGGCGCGCCGGGCGCCCAGCCGATCCTGCACCAGGCACGCGGTCGCCGGGAACAGCATGTCCGGCGTTGCGGTCCCCACGACGATGAGGTCGAGCTCGTCTGCCACAACCCCCGCGTCGGCAAGTGCCTCGGCCGCCGCCTCGCATGCCAGGTCCGAGGCGGCCACCTCGGGAGCCGCAATGCGGCGCTCACGGATCCCGGTGCGCGTCCGGATCCACTCGTCGCTGGTATCCACCATCCGCTCCAGCTCCTGGTTCGTCAGGACGCGCGGTGGGATTCCGCGTCCGATGCCAGCGATGGTTGAACCGCGGACTGCCATCAGTAACCTTCGTCTCTTGCGGCGCTGTCCTGGCGCATGGTCACCTGAGGCATGGGATGGCTTCCACCTCGCCACCGTGGATGGCGGAGCTGATGCGTGCCGGTACCTGGTGCGTGGCGGCGTCCATCGCCGCGCGAATCGCGTTGCGGATGGCGCGGGGGTTGGATCGGCCGTGGGCGATGATGCACACGCCGTTGATGCCCAGCAGCGGCGCGCCCCCGTGCTCCCGGTAGTCCAGCCGCCCCCAGATCCTGCGGGCGGGACCGAGCAGGGGAAGCAGATAGAGCGCCAGCAGCCGGCCGCGCCAGCCCCGAAGCTCGGAGGTGAATATCTGGCGGATCGCCCGGACCAGTCCTTCCCCGCACTTCAGCACGACGTTTCCAACGAACCCATCGCAGACCACCACGTCCGCGAGGCCGAAGAAGAGGTCCTTCCCCTCGATGTTGCCCGCGAAGCAGAGGCTCGAGTCGCGAAGGAGGCCGGCCGCGTGAATCGTCGCGTCGTTGCCCTTGATGTCCTCCTCACCGTTGCTGAGAAGGCCCACGCGTGGCGAGCCAATCCCGAGCACCTCCCGCGCGTAGATGTCGCCCATAAGCCCAAACTGCGCGAGGTGCTGCGGCCTGCAGTCCACGTTCGCCCCTGCGTCCAGCAGCACGACCGGCCGTCCGCTCACCGTGGGCAGGACCGCGGCGATTGCCGGCCGGTCTATCCCCTTGATGCGCCCCAGTATCAACATGCCGGCGCCCATTGCCGCGCCCGTGTGCCCCGCGCTGACGACTGCGTCGGCTTTGCCTTCGCGCACCTGCTGCACCGCCACCGCGATGCTGGAACGGCGCTTGCGGCGCAGGGCCATCGCCGGGTGCTCGTGCATCTCGATCACGTCCGGGGCCTCGACGATCTCAACGGGGAGGGGGCCCGCACCGACGCGGCGCAACTCCGCCTCGATCCTCGCCGGAATGCCCACGAGGACCGGCTCAACGCCGAAGTCGCGCGCGGCCTGGACCGCTCCCTCCACGATGGCACGGGGAGCGTGGTCCCCGCCCATCGCATCCACAGCGACCCTCATCGCCGGGCCCGTATCCCGGGCACTACGCTTCCTTCTTCTTGGACTGCCGGCTCTTGACTGCCACGACCTCGCGCCCGTCGTAGAAGCCGCAGGAGGGACAAACCCGGTGGGGAACGATGCGGGACTTGCACTGCGGGCATGTCACAAGGGCGATCACGCTCGCCTTGAAATGACTTCGGCGCGAACCGGTCCTTGACTTGGGATGTCGTCGCTTCTGGGCCACAGAATCTCCTCCAGTTTCTCAGCGCGCAAGCGCAGACTCACTCGCAGGCACAGCGCCCGGCATTGAGGTCGGCCCCGCATTTGCCGCACAGCCCCGGGCAATCAGGGTGGCAGCGCGCCGGAGTGGGCAACGCCAGCAGGAGCATCTCTCGCGCCAGCGCGTCAACGTCCAGTACCGTGGTGCCCTGGGCCGCCGCGAGGAACTCCTCGCCGTCCCACGCGAGATCCTCGTACACCGGCGCTTCGACAACGGCGCGGAACGGCGCGGCACAGCGGTCGCACACGAGATCAACCCGCGTCACCAGCCGTCCCTCCACCCTCAGGGACGGTCCCAGATTGGTGAGCGAGAGGGTTCCCTCGACGGGACCGACGAACGGCATCTCGACGATCCCGCTCGCCATCGGCTCGCTGCAACTCACCACGAGCGCGGCGCCCCGTTCGGCGCGCAGGGCACGGAGATCCATTCTCACGGCAGGTGCGCCTCGCCAAACATGCCCATTATAGGGACCGGGTTTTTGGGGTGTCAATGAACGCGCTCACCCGGGCCGCCTATCACGTTCGCCGGTCACGTTCGCCGGTCACGCCCACCCGGCGCGCGCAGCACCTCCTGCCCGCGGCGGATTGCCGCCAGGATCCTTTCCATCTCCGTCTCGAGGCGCGCCAGCACCGCGGCGGCATACTCGTCTGCCCCACGCCGGATGCGGTCGGCTTCGCGCTTTGCCTCGTCGGTCGCAGCAGGGCCCTCCGAGGCACGCCCGCGGGCGGCTCCGGACTCGGCGAGCGATCGGGCATGGGACTGCGCGTCCAGCACAATGCGCCGGGCTTCTTCGCGAGAGCGCGCCAGCGCCAGTTCTGCCTCCTCCATCAGGCGGGAGGCCTGGTGGAGCTCCCTGGGCAGGGCCGCCCGCGCCATTCGAAACAGACCCAGGACCTCGTCCTCGATGGCCTGGCGCCGATCGGCCGGCAGACGCCCCAGGTGGCGACGCAGTACGCTCTCGGCCCGGTCGAGCAGTTCCAGCACGGTCTCCACGGGCTACCCTTGCCTGGGCCACCTGACCCGCAGTCGTTCGCCAACCGCGGGCGGCACAAGCCCGCCGACGTCACCGCCCAGCGCGGCCACCTCGCGGATGAGCGCCGATGACACGAACGCGAACTGCGGGTCGGCGATGAACAGCAGGGTGTCCAGGTCAGGAGCCAGGCGGCGGTTCATCGCCGACTGCTTGAGCTCGTAGTCGAAATCTCCGACCGCGCGCAATCCCTTTATCAGACAGGTCGCGCCACGCGAGCGTGCGAAGTCAACGGTCAGCCCGCTGTAGGCCACCACCTCGACCGTCGGGAACCCCGCGATTGCCTCCCGCAGCATCTCGACTCGGTCATCAAGGGGGAACGTACCCAGGCCCTTGTCTATGTTCTCCGCGACCGCCACGATGACCCGGTCGAAGAGGCACACGGCCCTGCGGATGACCTCCATGTGACCGTGGTGAACAGGATCGAAACTCCCAGGGTAGACGGCAATGCGCACGCCGACTCCTTTCTCCCGCTAGGAGCGGGGCCCCTCGCTGGTGCAAATGAACCACAGCGCGGTCTCGCCGTACCGTGCCTCCCGCGCCATCTCCTGACCAGTGGCCAGCGCGGGTCTGTCCCTCCAGTGACCCTCTGCTACGATCAGTCCTCCTGGGGCCAGGACCCCGGAGTCGGCTATCGCAGCCAGCGACCTCTCGATCAACCCCATCCCGTACGGCGGGTCCAGGAGCACCAGGTCGAACACGTCTCCGGCGCGGGCCAGGCGACGCAGCGCCTCAACCGCGTCCTGGCGCCGCACCACCGCACGCTGTTCCAATCCCTGGCGCCTCAATTGCTCGCGGATCACACGCACCTGCACCGCGTCGCACTCCACGAAGACCGCCCGACGCGCCCCCCTCTGGAGGGCTTCTATGCCGAGCGCCCCGGTCCCCGCGAACAGGTCAAGAACGGCACGCCCGGCCACCCATGCCCCGAGGGAATCATACAACCCGGCCCGCACGCGCGAGGCAGTGGGGCGCAGCCGGTCACGCCGCGCGCTTCTGGGAACCGGGCCGGCAGATCGGCGGCCAGGACTCACGGGCGTCAGCCCACCGAGGCCAGGCCAGCGCGCGCCGCCATCTGGCGGCGCGCCGCCTCACCCAGCCCCTGGGCCTGGGGAGAGACCAGATCGGGATCCTCGCGCAGGAGCGCCTCGGCCTCCCTCCGGGCTTCCTCCAGCAGGGGAAGATCTCCTATCAGGTCTGCCACGCGCAGACCTCCCATTCCGTGCTGTCGGACGCCCAGGACCTCCCCGGGCCCACGCAGCTCGAGGTCTTCCTGGGCGATCCGGAACCCATCGTTGGTGGACCGCATGACCTCGAGGCGGCGCTGACCAACCTCGGTTGCCGGGTCGGCTATCAGCACGCAGTAGGAGCGCGCCGGGCCGCGGCCGACCCGGCCGCGCAGCTGGTGGAGTTGGGCCAGCCCGTAGCGGTCCGCGTCCTCGATGATCATGATCGAGGCGTTGGGAATGTCAATCCCCACCTCGATCACCGTGGTGGCCACCAGCACGTCGATTGCACCTGCGCGCAGTGCCTCCATCCGTTCCTCCCGCTGGGAGGGGGAGAGGCGGCCGTGCATTACGTCCAGCCGAATGCCGGCGAGCGGACCGGCGGCCAGTTCGCGCGCCAGCTCGATCGCCGATCGCACCTGCACCGCTTCCGACTCCTCGATCAGCGGGCATACCACGAATGCCTGCCGGCCCGCAGCCACCTGATCGCGGACGAAGGCGTACACCGCGGGCCTGGAGGCCTTGGGTCGCACAAAGGTCCTGACAGCATGGCGACCAGGCGGCAGCTCGTCCAGCACCGAGACGTCGAGGTCACCGTAGACCGTGAGCGTCAGCGTACGCGGAATGGGCGTCGCGGTCATCACCAGAACGTCCGGGGCCTGGCCCTTCTGCCGCAGCCGCGACCGCTGCATGACCCCGAATCTGTGCTGCTCGTCCACGACCGCCAGGCCCAGCCGCTCGAAGATCACCCCTTCCTCCAGCAGCGCGTGCGTGCCCACGATCACGCACCTTTCGCCGCGCCGCAGCGCGGCCAGCGCCGCCGCCCGCTCCGAGGCGTCCACGCTGCCGGTTAGCAGGTGCACGCCCACACCCATGGGCTCCAGCAGGCGCGCCACGGTAAGGAGGTGCTGGCCGGCGAGGATCTCTGTCGGAGCCATCAGCGCTCCCTGGCTGCCGCCCTCGACGCAGGCGAGCAACGCCGCGGCCGCGACCACGGTCTTCCCGGACCCAACGTCGCCGTGCAGGAGCCGGTTCATCGGCACGCCTCCGCGCAGGTCGGCCAGGACCTCGCCGATCACGCGCTGCTGGGCACCGGTGAGGGCGAACGGCAGCGATGCCAGGAGCCGGACCACTGCGTCCCCGAACGGTCGGTAGGCCGCGCGCCTGGGCGTCAGGGCCACGGCGCGGCGCTGTTGCAGGACCCCCAATTGCAGGACCAGTATCTCCTCGAAGGCCAACCGGCGGCGACCCGCGGCCTGGGCCTGCTCGTCTTCGGGGAAGTGAGCAGCCCACAGCGCCTGGTGCAGGTCGGGCAGGTGCAGGCGGCGCCGCAACTCCTCGGGTAGCAGCTCCGGCAGTTCGGCCGCGTACCCGGCAAGCGCGGTGCGCGCCATCGTCCTCAGCGCTCTCTGCGGCAATCCCTCGGTCGAAGGATAGACGGGCACGAGCCTCCCGACCAACCAGGGGTCGGCGTCCACCTCCAGCACCTCAACCTCTGGCGACACGAACTGGAGTCCCCGGCCGATCCGCTCCACCCGTCCGTAGAGACTGACCTGCTGGCCGCGGGACAGACGCTGCCCGAGGTAGGGCTGATTGAACCAGACCGCGTGCGCGGCACCGGTAGCGTCCACTATGCCGGCCCGGACCAGGGTGGTACCGCGTCGCGTCCGGACCGTCTGCACGCGCTCAATCCGCGCGATGGCCACCTGATAGGCGCCCTCGATCAGCCGGCCGAGCGGCGTTGGGTTCCGCCGGTCCTCGTGGCGACGGGGAAGGTGCAGGAGCAGGTCGTGTACCGTGGTAATGCCCAGGCGGGACAGCAGGGCTGCCCGGGCTGGCCCCACACCGCGCAGGTACTGTACAGGGCTGTGCGGATCGCTCCGGCGCTCCGATGCGGAAACCGTAGATGGGCGGGGCGCTGCAACGTTACGCCTGGTCATCCCTCACCGGCCCGGGCACAGCCGCGGGTCTGGCTTCTTGTTCGTCGCCATGCATGGCTCTCCTTGCGCGGTTGCGGACCCAGTGTGCCTGTGCTAGAATCCGGCCGTCATCCAGACGCAGAAACTCGGCACGCGAATACGAGAGGTGCATGATGGCACGACGTTGCGCAGTCTGTGGAAAGGGGCCCGTGGCCGGAGGCAGCTTCAGCCATTCTCACGTGCGCACGCGGCGCCGGTTCCTACCGAATCTCCAGAAGGTGCGGATCAAGGTTGAAGGTGCCGAAAGACGGGCTCAGGTGTGCACGGCCTGCCTCAGGTCGCGACGCGCTAGCCGTGTGAGATAACCACACCGTCCTCGCCCGCGGGCTGCGCGGACAGGGCAAATACCTCCGCGATCTGATCCGCTCCAAGTTCGTAGCGCTCCTCGCAGAACCGACAGCGCACCTCCACCATCCCCTGCTCGCGCAGCAGCCGGTCGCTCTCGGGACGGCCGAGCGCAATCAGGACCCGCGCCACCTTCTCCTGGCTGCAACGGCAGGAGAACCGGACCGGCCTCCTTTCCAGGACCGACATCGGCAGGTCGCCCAGGGCGAGGTGCAGCATCTCGTCGGGCGTCGCGCCCGCGCTGATCATCTGCGTGACCGGCTGCAGCGCGCGCACGCGTTCCTCCAGGAAGGCGGGAATCGCCGCGGGAGCTCCGGGCAGCACCTGGAGCATCCATCCCCCTGCCGCCAGGACCTCACCGCCCGGTGCTACCAGGACCCCCACCGCGACTGCCGAGGGAACCTGCTCGCTGGCGACCAGATAGGCCGCCAGGTCCTCCCCCACCTCGCCCGAGACCAGCGGCACGCTGCCCTGATACGTGTCGCGCAGCCCCAGGTCCCGCGTCACGTGGACTGTGCCTGATCTCCCCACTGCGGCTCCCACGTCAAGCTTGTTGAGGGCCGTGGGCGGGAAGTGCACGATGGGATTGGCGACATAGCCCCGCACGGCGCCTTCCGCGGTGCAGTCGGCAACCACGGGCCCAAGAGGTCCGTCGCCCAGGATGCGGAGCGTCACGCTCTGGCCCGGTTTCAACCCGGAACCCAGCATGGCAACCGCGGCCAGCGCCCTTCCTAGCGCGGCCGTGGCGGTGGGAAGCGTCCCGTGCCTCCGTCGCGCCTCCTCCGCGGCCCCGGTCGCGATCACGGCGCAGGCGAGGATCGAGCCCTCTGCGGCGATGGCACGCAGCAGTGCGTCCGTCACGCGGTCACGGCGCCTCGAGGATGCGCCAGAGTTCGTCGCGGTCGAGGGGCTCCAGCGTCAGACGCCGGCCCCAGCGGATAATCGTGCGATCGCTCTGCTCCAGGCGCCCGACGACCACCGCGGCGATGCCCGCCTGCGCCATCTCCGACAGGAGCCGGCCCGGGTCGGCGACGGCGATCAGCATGGCGCCGCTTCCGATCAGGCCCAACGGGTCCGCGCCGAGGATCTCGCAGATCTGGCGGGTTTCGGGGAGCACCGGGACCGCATCGGCCTCCAGCCGGACGCCGCATTCGGACGCCTCGGCCAGCTCCCAGACCCCGGTCAGCACCCCGCCCTCGGTCACATCGTGCATCGCCGTCGCCCCGCACCTGGCACCCATGCGCCCCTCGGGCACGACGCTTATCAGGTCGAGAAACCCCTGAGCGCGATCAAGCACGGTCTCTCCCACCAGCGGCCTTAGGCGGTCGGCCAGGTCGGCGGCCAAGATCGCCGTGCCCTCGATGCCCGCCGCCTTGGTCAGGACCAGGGCGTCGCCGGGGCGGCCGCCGCCTGCGGTCACGAATCCGCCGGACGGTGCCCGCCCGATGGCAGCGCTCACGACCAGCGGCCTGGTCAATCCAGGCGTCACCTCTGTGTGCCCACCTATGATCTCGACCCCAACGGTCCGGGCCGCGGCACCCGCTTCGCGCATGATCCTGTCAAGATCCTGCTCCGCGCTGGAGGCGGCCAGCAACAGCGTCAGCAGCAGGCCCACAGGCTCAGCGCCTGCTGCGGCCAGGTCATTGCACGCGACGTGCACCGCGAGTCGCCCGATGTGCTCACCGGCGCCTGTGATGGGATCGCTGGTGGCAACGCAGACCTCGGCACCGAAGTCAATGACCGCGCAGTCGCGCCCGATCCCGGCGTGCTCAAGGATGTCGCGCCGATGCCCCAGAAACGGAAAGACCCGGGCCCGCAACTCGGCCGGAGAGAGCTTGCCAACCCTCATCGAGATCGAGACGGCAGGGCGCGGTCGAAGGCCACGGAGGCCGCCAGACCCGCGACGGTTCCGACCGAGACCTGGACGAGGTTGTAGGGCACCTCGGCAAGTGCGGGCAGTGCCCCCAGGCCAAGCAGGTAGGCCTGCGTCACGAAGTAGCCCGCGACCATGATCAGCCCGCCGGCCATCATGCCGAACACCTTTGCCGCGACCCGGCTCCCGCCCTCGGATCGGAGAAGCAGCAGCCCTCCGGCCGCAACCCCCAGCAGCACCGCCGCTGCCACGCGCACGGCAAGGGCTTCAGATGCCAGCAGGACCGCAGCGGCGATCGCGCCGGCACCCAGGCCGAACCGCCAGACCCCTGGGCTGACCGTCCGCGCTACCAAGCCCACGACCGCGCCTTCCAGGCCCTTGATGACGAGCGTGAACGGCGCGTATTGAGCGTAGCCCAACGAGAGATCGGCCAGCGCCGAGCCGACCCCGCCTGCCAGGGCGCCCACCAGCGGACCGAACAACAGCGCCGACGCATAGACGCCGGCCTCGCCCAGATTGAAGAACCCCTTCGTCTGAGGAATGGGAAGGACGAAGGCCCTCGTGACAACGAACACGAGCGCCGTCATGACGCCTGATAGGGCGAGCTCCCGTGTCCTCACGGCCGTGCTCCCTTGCGGACTATGCGTGGACCCTGGGGACGATGCTGACCAGACTGTTGAGCAGCCGGTGACTGATCTCGAGCGCGTGGTAGCCGTCCTCTGCGCTCACCCGCGGGCGGTCTTCCCCGCGTATGCACGCTACGAAGTGCGCGATCTCGGTCCGCAGGGGTTCCTCGCCGTCCAGCGAGATGCGCTGGTGTTCGCCGTTGAAGCGCCGGACGCTGATCGCCTCACGCAGGTAGTCGAGGTGGACCGTACGATCGGACATCGTGACCTCGGTATCCACGGCCTTGACCGCGGCCACGCGGCTGGCGGTCAGCGTGATCCGGCAGCCGCTCTCCATCGTCAGATGGCCCACCGCCAGGTCCTCGTGGCTGTTGTGCACGCACACACCGACGCCGCCCACCTCGGCGACGCGTCCGGGCGCGAGCGAGAGCACGATGTCAATGTCATGAATCATAAGGTCGAGCACGACGCCTACGTCCATTACCCGGTGCGGATCGTAGGGCCGAACGCGACGCGCCTGAATGAAGAGCGGATCAGAGACCATCTCGTGCATCCGATGGACCACCGGCTTGAACCGCTCGACGTGCCCCACGAGCATCACCGTGCCGCGGCGCTCGTTGAGGGCAACCAGCCGCTCCGCTTCCTCGACTGTCGCGGCCATCGGCTTCTCCAGCAGCACGTGCACGCCGGCATCGAGGAAGTCACGGGCCACACTGTAGTGGCGTATCGTCGGGACGACGACGCTGACGGCGTCCACCCGCCCGATCATCTCCCGGTAGTCCGCGTACCCTCTGACCTCGAAGCGGTCCACCGCCGAGCGCACTTCCCTGGGGTCGAGGTCGGCAACCCCGGCAAGCGCTACACCTGGAAGCGACGCCAGAATGCGTGCGTGGTGCCGCCCCCACTGCCCCAGGCCGACCACGCCGACACGGATCGGAAGGGCGCTCACCGGTCTTCCCCGGGAAACGCGCGCACCGTGGACACCACCCTGGTCAGGTCGTCGTCCACCAGGGACGGATGGACCGGAAGCGAGAGCACCTCGCCGGTGAGACGCAAGGCGTTCGGGTACGTGCCGTCCAGTTTCAACCGGCGATATGCCGGGGTCTGCGTTACCAGCGACGGATAGTACACCCTGGCACCGATCCCGGCGCCGGCCAGGTGGGTAATCAGGGCGTCACGACCCTGCCGGACGCGCACGGTGTACTGATGGTACACGTGGCGCAGGCCTGCTGGCTCCACCGGCAGGCTCAACCACGAAAGACCACGCAGGCCATCCGTGAGCCGCTGCGCGTTCTCCCGCCTGTGCTGGTTGCGCCCCTCCAGGGCCGAGAGCTGCACAACGCCCATCGCCCCTGCCATCTCGGTCATGCGGAAGTTGAACCCAACGACCTCGTAGGCGTACTCCGCCTCGCCCCGCGGATCCACCAGCAGCCGGGCCCTCCGGGCCACGGCAGGGTCGGAGGCAGTCAGCATCCCGCCCTCACCGGTGGTCATGTTCTTCGTCGGGTAGAAGCTGAAGATCGCAGCGTCCCCAAACGACCCCACTCGCCGGCCGCCGGCTGCGGCACCGTGCGCCTGCGCACAGTCCTCGATCAGCAGGACACCGTAGCGATCGGCGAGCGCGCGCAGGGTTACGATGTCCGCGGGAAGTCCGTAGAGGTGCACCACGAGGATGGCACGAACCCCACCCCGGCGAAGTTGATCCTCAACGGCGCCAGGATCAAGGTTGCACGTCTCCGGATTCACGTCCACGAAGACCGGATGTGCGCCCGCGTGGATGACGGCGTTGCTGCTGGCCGCGAACGTAAACGGGGTCGTTACGACGCGATCGCCGGGACCGATTCCCAGAGCGAGCATCGCGACGTGCAGCGCGGCACTGCCCGACGACGTGGCCACGGCGTGGGGGACGCCGATGTAGGCGGCGAAGGCCGCCTCGAACTCCGCGACCCGGCGGCCGGCAATCAGAGCGCCGGAATCGAGAACCTCAAGGACCTGCCGTTTCTCTTCCTCGCCGATAATCGGTCGGGCGATCGAGATCGCCGCCGCGGTGCGTGGGGTCATGCATCACTCCCGATCGATTCCTGTGGGCCACGCCCCATTTTATAGTGTCCGGTGGGCAGGCGCAATCTTCTCGCACACGGGCCGCGGGACGATGGCCTCAGGAGGCCGCCGCTTCCAGCTGGCCCTTGAGCGCGGCCAGCATGCTCTCGCAGTTCTTGCGCATCAGCACCTTCACGAGCGAACTGAGCAGCGCGCCCGCCAGCGGGATGTCCAGCTCGAACTCGACCTCCAGGCTCGTTCGGGTCCCCTCCGGCGTCGCCTCAAAGCGCCACGCCCCCTCGTACTTGTTGAAGTCCCCGGACCGCTGCCTGAAGGTGCAGACGCGCTTGCCGTCATCCCACTCGTCCTCTTCGACCCACCGGATCCGGCGGCCCTGGACGCGGGCCACCCATTCGGTCACGGTACCGGTCGGCAGACGCTCAAGCACCGCGACGCTCTCCAGATCCGGCATGAACTGCGGAAAGCGCTCGACGTCCTTGGCGAGCGCGTAGACCTTCTCTATGGATGCTCCTATTACGGTAGACGCCTCGACGCTGGCCACGGTCCAATCCCCCCAGTGCGCCAGAACGGCGCCGCTCGTTCTACTTAGGCTTTCCGTACTTGGCCGCGAACTCCTCGTCCGACATGGAGAAGAAGTCCTTGTTCATGTCAACGAACTGCTTCCACTGCTCCGGCACGTCCGCCTCGGCGAAGATCGCGGCCACGGGGCAAGCAGAAACGCAGGCCCCGCAGTCAATGCACTCGTCCGGATGGATGTAGAGCATGTCGGTGCCCTCGTGGATGCAATCCACCGGGCAGACCTCGACGCACGCCCTGTCCATGACGGTGATGCACGGCTCAGCGATGGTATAGGTCATGTACGCGCCTCCCTGCTTGGTTGTGGTGCGGAACAGCCTGACTCGACTCGCCTGGCGAGCACCAGGAATCCGGTGTGGGCGACCATACGGTGGGCCGGGCGCACGCTCAGCGCCTCCACGTTCCAGGGCCGGAGCAGTGACTCCACGGTCTCGATCAACGCGAAGGCCCGGCTTGCGCCCAGCGCCTCCACGGTCCGCTGTACCTGCACGGTCGTGGGGAGATAAGCCAGGAGGATCCCGCCGGGGCGCAGCCCGGACGTGGCCGGCCCCACTACCCGCCATGGCTCGGGCAGGTCCAGCACCAGGCGATCCACGGGCGCGTCCGGGATTCCGGTGGTTACGTCGTGCAGCCGCATCACCAGCGTGGGCGTCTCGCCCATGTACCGTGCGATGTTTCTCGCAGCGGTCCGCTGGAACTCCTCACGCACCTCGTACGAGTACACGCGGCCACCAGGCCCGACGGCCCGCAGGAGCGCCATCGTCAGCGCACCGGACCCCGTGCCGGCCTCGGCGACCACGGCCCCCGGGTAGATGTCCGCCATCATGAGAATCAGCGCCAGATCCTTCGGGTAGATCACCTGTGCTCCGCGGGGCATGTGCAGGACGTAGTCGGCAAGGGTCGCGCGAACCACGACCAGCCGCTCGCCGCGCGAACTCTCTACGTGTACGCCATCCGGCCGGCCTATCAGGTCGGCGTGGACGATCCGGCCTCCCCTGAGGTCGCTGGTTGCGCCCTCTGCCAGCCATATCAAGTAGGAGCGCCGTTTGCGGTCCACGAGCAGGACCGGATCCCCTGCTGCCAGCACGCCGGCTGTCCTCACGGGAGGGAGGGCGTTCGCGCGTTGAGACGCGCGGCTGCGCGCGCCGTCATGCGACAGAACGCACAGACCTCCTCGGTCGTCGGCTGGTCGCATTGCCGGCAGGGATGGAGCGCCGGGGGCCCGCCGGCGCGGATCACCGGAGCCAGGCGATCAAGAAAGCCCCAGTAGAACGCCTGCTTGGTGCCGGCGGAAGCGGCCTCCAGGCTGTTTAGTACCCCCTTGTGCAGCAGCGATCGTGCCCCACGGCTGTGCGGGCACTCCTCGATCACGTAGTCAATCCCCCGCAAGATGGCGTATGCCGCGCTCTCCCTCTCAGAGGTCCTGTAGAGCGGCTTCACCCTGCGCACCAAGTGAGGGTGCGTCTGCTCCAGTACCGGCGCCTGGCGCGCGAGCTGATCCATGTTCCAGTGCAGGAGATTGCCCAGCAGCACAGCGGCCTCATCGTCGAGGTTGTGCCCGGTGGCGACAGCGGTGAAGCCGCCGTCGCGGGCCATCTTGTTGAAGAGGTAGCGCTTCGAGAGCCCGCACGCGGAGCAGGGACTCCGGCCGCTGGCTTCTGCCAGGGTGCCGATGTCCATTCCGTACTCCTCGCGCAGATCGGCCACGAACAGCCGCGCCCCGCGCGCCCGGGCGAACTCCTCGGTCCTTGCCCGCGACTCCCGCGAGTAGTCGCCGATCCCCAGGTTAATGTGCAGCCCGGTTGTGTCGTCGCCCCGGCGCAGCAGGACCTCCCACAACGCCAGGCTGTCCTTGCCGCCGGAAACCGCCACGAGGATGCGTTCCTCGGGCCTGAGCATCCTCTGCGTGGTGAGCGCACGATGGACCTGGGCCTCGAAGAACTCCAGGAAGTGAGGCGCGCAGTAGGCGGCCCGATGGCGGCGCACCTCAACCGCGGCGACTCCCCGGCACTTCAGGCAGCGCAAGGCGCCCCGTCCGCCCACCCGCCCGAGATCACCGGGCGGATCTCGATCTCGTCCTCGTCGCCCACCTCGGAGTCCGAGGTCAGCAGAGCGTCGCCGCGGATCACCAGGAACGCCTCGGGGTCCAGCCCCAGATCGGCGAGGATCCTGGAAACCCTCTGCCTGCCCGGGATCTCCAGAACGCGGCGCGGGTGGTGCAGCCGGACCTTCACGCCGCGACACCCCTCGGCCGGACGTGCTCGCCTACCCACCGGACGATCTCCTCCAGGGAGGTGCCGGGGTTGAAGATCCTGCCGATGCCCGCTGCCGCCAGCCCTGGCATGTCATCCTCCGGGATGATTCCACCACCGAACACGACGACGTCCTCGATCCCTCGCTCCCGCAGCAGGGCCGTGATACGGGGGAAGAGCACGTTGTGAGCCCCGGAGAGTATGGACAGGCCTATGGCATCCACGTCCTCCTGGATCGCCGCGGCCACGACCATCTCGGGCGTCTGGTGAAGTCCCGTGTAGATCACCTCGTACCCGGCATCGCGCAGGGCGCGTGCCACGACCTTGACTCCGCGGTCGTGGCCGTCCAGTCCCGGCTTTGCCAGCAGGATGCGAGCGGCCCGTGCCATCGAGGCGCTCCTCTCTTGTTCGAGATCCGTGTCCACTACCGGCGCACCACGCGATGATAGCGCGGGGCCGGCACCCGGTCAAACGACCGCGGGCTCGCGGTACTCGCCGTAGACACCCCGGAACACGTCGCAGATCTCGCCCAGCGTGGCGTAGGCCTTCACGCACTCGAGAACGTGCTCCATCGTGTCATCGTGTCCTTCCGCGGCCCTCCGCAGCGCGCTCAGGCAGAGTTCCACCCTTGCCCCGTCCCGTGTAGAACGCACCTCCCGTGTGCGCGAGACCTGCCTGGGCTCCACCTCTGGATCTATGCGCAGGATCGGGATTGCCGGTTCCTGCGCGGCCGCGAACTCATTCACGCCCACGATGATCCGCTCGCCGCGCTCGACCTGCATCTGGAACCGGTACGAGGCCTCGGCGATCTCGCGTTGCGGGTACCCCGCCTCCACCGCGGCCACCATCCCGCCCAGATCGTCAATCTTGCGAATATACTCCCAGGCCGCCTCTTCGACCTGGCTGGTGAGCGTCTCAACGAAGTACGATCCCCCCAGCGGGTCCACCGTGGCGGTCACGCCGCTCTCGTGCGCCAGGATCTGCTGGGTGCGCAGGGCGACGGTCACCGCCTCCTCGGTCGGCAGCGCATAGGTCTCGTCCATCGAGTTTGTGTGAAGCGACTGCGTGCCGCCCAGCACGGCGGCCAGCGCCTGGAGCGCGACACGGGCGATGTTGTTCATCGGCTGCTGGGCAGTCAGGGAGACGCCCGCGGTCTGGGCGTGGGTGCGCAGCCACCACGACCTGGGTTCCTTCGAGCCGAACCTCTCGCGCATGATCCTTGCCCACATCCGGCGTGCCGCCCGGAACTTGGCGATCTCCTCGAAGAAGTCGTTGTGCACATCGAAGAAGAACGACAGCCGGGGCGCGAAGGCGTCCACATCGAGACCGGCGGCCATGCCTGCCTCAACGTAGGCGATGCCGTCGGCCAGGGTGAAGGCCAGTTCCTGCACAGCGGTGCTTCCGGCTTCTCGGATGTGGTACCCGCTGATGCTGATGACGTTCCAGCGAGGCAGCTCCCTTGTCCCGAAGGCGAGCATGTCCTGGATCAGCCGCAGGCTCGGGCGTGGGGGGATGATCCACTCCTTCTGCGCGATGAACTCTTTGAGCATGTCGGTCTGCGTCGTCCCGCCCAGCCTGTCGCGGGGGATGCCCTGCCTGTCTGCCATGGCAACGTACATCGCCAGCAGGACGTTGGCCGGGGCATTGATCGTCATCGAGGCCGTCACCCGATCCAGAGGGATGCCCTTGAAGAGCACCTCCATGTCCGCAAGCGAGTCAACGGCCACACCTTCGCGACCCACCTCGCCCAGCGCCCGGGGGTGGTCCGAGTCATACCCCATCAGGGTCGGCATGTCGAACGCGACCGAGAGTCCGGTCTGCCCGTGCTCCAGGAGGTAGTGGAATCGCCTGTTGGTGTCCTCTGCCGCGCCGAACCCGGCGAACTGTCGCATCGTCCACAGCCGGCCTCGGTACATCGTGGGGTGAATGCCGCGGGTGTAGGGATACTCACCGGGTCTGCCCGGGCTCGCCGCCTCGGGCAATCCGGCCAGATCGTCCGCGGTGTATGCCGCCTTGACCGGGATCCCTGAGAGGGTCTCCATCAGCGGCTCCCGCCGATGCTCCGGTCCAGCAGCTCCACGACGTCCAGCGGCCGGACGGCCGCCTCGCGCGCCGCGACCCCGTCCTCGATCATCAGCATGCAGAACGGGCAGGCCGTGGCAACGATCTGCGCCCCCGAGGCCACCGCCTGATCGGTGCGCGCGTGGTTGATCCTCTGGCCGGTTCGGTCCTCGGACCAGTAGAGCCCTCCGCCGGCGCCGCAGCAGAATCCATTCTCGCGGCAGCGGGACATCTCCACGGCCCGCACGCCGGGAATCGCGCGAAGCACGCGGCGCGGGGCATCATACTCGCCGTTGTGGCGCCCCAGATAGCAGGGATCGTGGAAGGTGACCATGGAGTCCATCGGTGCCGTGGGCGCGATGCGCCCTGTCTCCACCAGGTGCGAGAGCAGTTGTGCGTGGTGCCAGACCTCGTACCGGCCGCCCATCTGCGGGTATGTGTGCTTGAAGGTATTGTAGCAGTGCGGGCATACGGTGACGATCTTCTTCACCGCGTACCGTTCCAGCGTATCTATGTTCTGCCGTGCAAGTGTTTGGAATAGGTACTCGTTGCCCATCGCGCGCGCCGGATCCCCTGTGCAGGTCTCCTCGTCGCCCAGGACGGCCAGATCCACGCCGGCGGCTTGCAGCACCCGCACCAGCGCCCGCAATGTCGAGTGGTTCCTCTCGTTCAGGGCCGCGGCGCAGCCCACCCACAGCAGCCACTCGGCACACTCCCCGCGCGGCAGCGATTTCACGTCAATGCCGGCCGTCCAGGCAGTGCGCGCGATTCCGGCACCTCGGAAGGGATGTCCCCTGGCTTCCAGGCTGCGCAGCGCCTCCCCCATCAGGTCGGGTACGACCGCCTCCTCCATGGCCAGGTACCGCCGCATCTCAACTATCTTGGGCACGTGCTCGATGAACACAGGGCACGCTTCCATGCAGCCCAGGCAGGTGGTGCATCCCCACAACGACTCTGCCTGCACGACCCCACCGGCCAGGACCGGGCCCGAGGCCCCGCCGGCGCGCGCCATCTCATCGCGCAGGTCCAGGACCACCTGCATCGGGGACAGGAGTTTGCCTGTGTTGTTGGCAGGGCAGACGGCCGTGCAACGGCCGCACTCAGTGCAGACGTCCAGGTCGAGGAGGTCCTTCCACGTTAGGTCCGAAAACGTGGACGCGCCGAAGCGCTCGACCTTGTCGAAGTCCACGAAGCGCGGGCTGCCCGCGTCTGCCAACGGGCGCAGGTAGACGTTCACCGGAGCCAGCAGCAGGTGAAAGAGCTTGGAGCGCGGGATATAGGCGATGAAGACCATTGACAGCGCGAAGTGGACCCACCACAGGATCGCGTGGCTGCCCCGAATCGCTGATGAGCTCATCCCCGCAACGCCGACCAGGATCGAGATCTGGAATCCCACCGGCGACCAGTACCCCCACGGATCAGCCGTCCCGGCGATGCGCAGTCCCTCGATCAGGAAACCGGTGACGAGAATCGCCCCCAGGAGCCAGAGGATCACACCGTCGGAAAGGATCCCGCGCCGCAGCCGCGGCGACCTGACAACGTAGCGCATCACCAGCGCCGCGGCCACGCCGGCGGTCGCTGCCGCGCCCATCAGATCCAAGGCCAGCGACTGGAAGTACAGGTAGAACGAACCCCGCATGATCCTCAGCCCCAGGTCTGCCTGGATCAGAACCACGATTGTCCCGACCAGCAGGAACGCGAAGCCCCAGAACAGGGCCAGGTGGTAGATCCCGGGAACGCGGTCGGCAAGCAGCCGTCCGTGGGCAGCCACGTGGACCAGGACCGAGCGCAGGCGCGGCCAGATGGGCGTAAGACGGTCCACCGGCTGGCCCCTCCGCCACATGCGGAAGTGCTGGTAGATGCCGTGGACGAAGGCGGCCACCGCAACCGCGGCCAGCAGGTACATGATGATCACGCCGACAGGAGGGATGTTCCAGTAGATCTCGCGCGTTGGGGCCAACAGGTCCATGGCTCCAGCCCGACCCAGGCGTAGCCCTCGCGGGCTACAGGCCCCTGAGCTCCTTGACCTTGGCGATCAGGGGCGGCACAATCTCCCGGAAGTCGGCGACGATGCCGAGGTGCGCAACCGAGAAGATCGGCGCCTCCGGGTCCCGGTTGATCGCCACGATCATGCGCGAACCGGACACGCCGGCCACGTGCTGCGTGGCCCCTGAGATACCCACCGCCACGTACAGGGCCGGACGGATGGTCTTGCCGGTCTGACCCACCTGCCAGCTCAGTGGCACCCACCCGGAGTCCGCGGGCGGGCGGGACGCGCCCACAGCCCCTCCCAGCGCAGACGCCAGCTCGCCGAGTTGGGCAAAGCCCTCGGGCCCTCCGATACCGCGCCCGCCACCGATCACAACCTGCGCGTCCTCCAGGCCCACGTCCGACTGCTCGCGCAGTACCTCGCGCACGCGCGTCGGCAGGTCACCGGGTTCCAGCTCCACGGTCAGGTCCTCCACGGTTCCCGCCACCGGAGATGGGGCCGGAGCGTCGAGCGACCTGGGCTTCATCGAGAACACCGCGGGCCTGCGGGTCACGGCCATGCTGGCCACGGCCCGCCCGCCGTAGACCTGCCGGCGCGCCACAACGGCGCCGTTGTCAGAGGTGAGCTCAAAGCACTCGGTTACAAGGGCCGCACCTAGCCGCCAGGCGAGCCGGACGGCGAGATCTCGGCCCATTGTGTCGGCGCTGATGAGCACGACCTCCGGGCGCTCGGTCCGCGCCACCTGTTCGATTGCTCGCAGGTAGGCATCTGACTCCCCTGCGGTCAGGAGCGGGTGGTCCACCCGGAGCACACGGGCCACGCCGTGCTGGTGCAGTGCCTGGGGCGCATTGACCAGCCCAGGCCCGGTTCCCAGCAGCACAGCGGTCACGCCCAGGCCGAGCGGTCCACAGATCGCGTGCGCGCCGGCGACGAGTTCGAGACTGGACCGGCTCAGCGTACCTTCAGGCGCAGTGGCAACTACCAGGATGTCAGGCATCTCTCCGCTCCTCTGATTACAGCAGTTTCTGGTCGCGCAGCCGCTGCGCCAGGGCCGCCACCTGATCGGCCGGCTCGCCGGTCAGGAACTCGCAGCGCGACGTGCGTTCGGGCACCACTACCCCGCGCACCTCGACTCCTGCGCCGGGATCGCTGGCAGACGAGCGGGTGAGATCAGCGGGCGACCAGGCATGAACCGGTTTACGCTTGGCCGCCATAATGTCCTTGACCTTTGGCAGCCGCGGGCGGTTGGAGTCGTCGCTCGTAACCGACAGCACGGCGGGCAGGCGCACCTCAACGAGATGGTGCCCGTCCTCGACCAGTCGCCTTACCACCGGCGCGCCGTCCCATCTCTCGATGCGGGACACGAAGGTCACGCAGGCGGCGCCCAGGTCCTCGGCCAGCAGCGGAGCCACCACGCGATCGGCCCAGTCCGCGGACTCGCACCCGGTCAGGATCAGGTCGGCCGGTCCAATCCGCCGGATTGCCGCGGCGAGCGTCCGGGCCTTCTCCGGTCCTGAGAGTTCAGGAGCCCGCGGATCGTCCACGACGACCGCCTCATCGGCACCCATGGCCAGCGCCAGGCGTATCGCCTCGCTCACTGCTTGCTGAGGGCCCAGCGTCAGCACCCTCACCCTGGCTCCCGACGCGTCCTTGAGCTGGAGGGCGACCTCCAGCGCGTTCTCGTCGTAGGTGGAGATCACCAGCGGGCGCCCCTCGCGCACCTGCCTCTGCGTGCCCGGATCCACGGCGAAGTCCCGTACCGGCAGTTCAGGGTCCACAACCTGCTTCAAGCATACGACGACGTCCATCACGCCTCCCTGTTCAGGATCTGGCCAGCAGATGCCGCGAGATGACAAGCCGCTGGATCTCGGAGGTGCCCTCGTAGATCTCGGTGATCTTGGCGTCGCGGAAGTAGCGCTCGACCGGGTAGTCCTGGGTGTACCCGTATCCACCGAAGAGCTGGACGGCCTTGTGGGCGGCCCACATCGCGGTCTCTGAGGCGAACAGCTTGGCCGTCGCCGCCTCCCTGGTACATGGACGCCCCCCGCCGCGCAGGGCAGCGGCGCGATACGTGAGCAACCGCGCGGCCTCGAGCCGCGTTGCCATATCGGCCAGCGCCCACCTGACGGCCTGGAACTCGCCGATGGCCTTCCCGAACTGCTGGCGCTGCTGGACGTACGCAGCCGTCTCTTCCAGGCAGGCCCGCGCTATGCCCAGCGCCTGGGCCGCGATGCCGATGCGGCCGCCGTCCAGCGTGGCCAGGGCAATCCGCCCACCCTGCCCCCGCTCCCCGAGCAGGTTTTCCCCCGGCACGCGGCAGTCGTCGAGAACGATCTCTGTGGTGGACGAGCACCGAATGCCCAGCTTCTTCTCGATCTTCCCCACGCTCAGGCCCGGGAAGGACTTCTCAACCAGAAAAGCTGAGAGGCCGCGGGCACCGGCTTCGGGCTCCGATCGCGCGTAGACCAGGCAGAGGTCCGCCTCTGCGCCGTTGGTCACAAAGACCTTGGTTCCGGATAGCCGCCACTGTCCGTCGCGTAGCGCCGCCGTGGTGCGCAGCGACATGGCGTCCGAACCGGCGGATGGTTCGGTCAGGCAGTAGCAGCCCAGCCGGCGCCCAGAGGCCAGGTCAGGTAGGTAGCGTTGCTTCTGCGCCTCGCTGCCCCAGCGCAGGATGGGCTCGCACACCAGGGAGTTGTTCACGGTTACGATCGTCTGGAAGCCCGCGCACGCCCTGGCGAGTTCCTCCTGGGCGACGACGTAGGCAAGCGGGTCCATGCCCGCGCCGCCGTAGTCCTCGGGCACCGTCATGCCCAGCAGACCCAGATCCGCAGCCCGCTCCACCGCCTCCCGCGGGAACTGGGAGTGCTGATCGAGGTCGGCCGCTATCGGCAGCAACTCCCGGGTGGCGAACTCCCGGACCATCGCTTGAATCATCCGGTGTTCGTCGGAAAGCAGGACGGCCATCCAGCCCTCTCAATCCCCCATAGGACTGTTCTGCGTGGTGCCCGGCCCCTTCCTGCCCTGCTACTGGTACTCGTAGAAGCCGCGCTTGCTCTTCCGTCCCAGCCATCCGGCCAGCACCATCTGACGCAGCAACGGCGGGGGCGCGTAGCGGGTGTCCTTGAACTCCGCGAACATCGCCTCGGCGATGTAGTAGGTGGTGTCCAGGCCCACGAAGTCCAGCAGCGTGAGGGGTCCCATGGGATGGCCCAGCCCGAGCGTGATCGCGGAGTCAATGTCCTCCCGCGAGGCGACGCCCAGCTCGAGTGCGCGGATCGCGTCCAGCAGGTAGGGTATCAGCAGTCGGTTCACGATGAAGCCCGGCGTGTCCCTGGCCACCACCACGGTCTTGCCCAAAGACTGGGCGAAGCCGCGCATCTCCTGCACTACCTCCTCGGAGGTGCGAAGTCCCTTCACTATCTCGACGAGCGGCATCACCGGCACCGGGTTGAAGAAGTGCAGCCCAACCACGCGGTCTGCCCGGCCGGTCGCCGCGGCCATCTCGGTGATCGAGAGCGACGAGGTGTTGCTGGCCAGGACGACCCCTGGCGCCACCAACCGGTCCATTTCGCGAAGGAGCGCCTTCTTGTCGTCCATCTGCTCCAGGATCGCCTCAACCACCAGTTCTACGCCGGCCAGATCTGCCAGGACCGTGGTCCCCTGGATCCGGCTCAGAGCAGCATCGCGTCCGGCCTCGTCCAGCTTGCCGCGCTCGACCGCGCGCTGCAGCGAGCCGCGCAGCCTCTCCATCCCCTTGGCCAGCAGTTCGTCGTTGATCTCGCGCACGACCACCTCGTACCCGGAACGCGCGGCCACCTCCACGATGCCGACCCCCATCAACCCGCACCCCACCACGCCCACACGACGTATCATCTGCTCCTCCTCCGTCGGCCGCCGCCGTCAACCTGCGGCTACCCTCTGATGACGCCTCGGATCACCGGCTCCTCTGCCGGTGCGCTCTCTGCTATCACGAACGCCGCGGCCACCTGGCGGGCGGCGGCGAGTCCGGCGTCCTCGGACCTGGCATGGATCGTTGCAAGCGACTCCCCGGCCCTAACACCAGCGCCCACCTGCCGCTCGATCACCACACCGACCGCCGGGTCAACTGGCTCGCCCTTGCGTGTTCGCCCGGCTCCCAGTTGCATCGCCGCAAGCCCGACCGCCTCGGCATCAATGCCGGCCACAACGCCGGAGGCAGGCGCGGGCACCGGCAGCCGGTGGGACGCCGAAGGCAGCCGTCCCGGATCCCCCACTGCCCGTACGTCGCCACCCTGCGCGCGGACTAGCGCCTCGAACTTCCGCAGCGCGTCGCCGCTTTGCAGGCGCCGCAGCAGTTCCCCACTGCCTTCCTCGGGCGAGGCCGCCCGTCCTCCCAGCACCAGCATCCATCCGCCCAGCGCCAGGCAGAGCGCCTCCAGGTCGCCCGGGCCCTCGCCGCGGAGCGTTGCGATCGCCTCGGCTACCTCGAGCGCGTTGCCGACCGCCCGGCCCAACGGGTGGTCCATCGCGCTAATCACCGCGACGGTGCGCCGGCCTGCTGCCCGGCCGATCGCGACCATCGCCTCGGCCAGAGTCCGGGCTTCGGCCTCGGTCTTCGCAAACGCCCCTCGCCCGCACTTCACGTCCAGCAGGATCGCGGACGACCCGGCGGCCAGCTTTTTGGACATGATGCTGGACGCGATCAGCGGCACGCTGTCAACCGTAGCGGTGACATCGCGCAGCGCGTAGAGCCGGGCGTCCGCCGGTACCAGCGCGGTGCTCTGCCCGGCTATGGCGCACCCTATGCGCTCCACCTGCTCCACTAACGCCGCCTCGGAGAGCGTAGTGCTGAACCCGGGGATCGCCTCCAGCTTGTCCAGCGTCCCGCCGGTGTGGCCCAGGCCGCGCCCTGACAGCTTCGGAACCGGCACCCCTGCCGATGCCACTAGGGGAACCAGCACAAGCGAGGTCTTGTCGCCCACGCCGCCGCTGCTGTGCTTGTCCACGGCGCGGCCCGCGAGGGATCCCAAGTCGAGCGTCTCACCCGACCGCACCATCGCCCAAGTGAGCGCGGCCGTCTCAGCGGCCGACATACCACGGAAGTAGACCGCCATCAGGAACGCGGCCATCTGGTAGTCGGGAACCGACCCCGCAACGAAGCCGCCCACGAGCCATGCGATCTCTCCCGCGGAGAGGGCCGCGCCATCGCGCTTCTTCTGGATCAGATCGTAGGCACGCACGGGATCCGGCGCCTTTCCCTACGCGCGCAGGGTCGCGATGATGCGCCTGGTCAGCCGAACGAACCTGGGCTCGAGATCACGCGCCACGTTGAGCACCTCCTCGTGCGAGACCTGGTCAACGACCTCGCCTGTGGCCATGTCTGTGATCGCGGTCAGCCCCAGCACGCGCATCCCGGCATGCCGCGCCACGATTACCTCGTGCACGGTGGACATCCCCACGGCATCCGCCCCCCAGCGGGCCAGCATGCGCAACTCCGCCGGGGTCTCATAGGACGGTCCGGAGACGCCGACATAGATGCCCTTGCGCAGCGGTATCCCAAGATCGAGGGCCGCGGCCTCAGCGACCGCGATGAGCTCCTTGTCATACGCGGCGGACATGTCGGGAAACCGCGGACCCAACTCGGCCTCGTTGGGTCCGATCAGCGGGTTGGTGCCCATGAAGTTGATGTGATCGGAAATCACCATCAGGTCCCCGGTGTGCCACTGCCGGTTGAGCCCGCCGGCGGCGTTGCTCACCACCAGGATCCGGGCTCCAAGCGCGCGCAGCACGCGCACCGGGAAGGCAACCTCGGCCATCGTGTGGCCCTCGTAGAAGTGCGCCCGGCCCTGCATCACCGCGACCGCGCGGCCCTCCAGGGTTCCCACAACCAGGCGGCCGGCATGCCCTTCAACATTGGGGCGGGGGAAGTGCGGTATCTCGCCGTAGGCCACGACAGCATCGGCGGAGACCTCGTCCGCCAGCGCCCCCAATCCTGATCCCAGGATGACTGCCACCTCCGGCGTCCTTGCACCCATGCGTACCACCGCCTGCGCCGCTTCTCGCGCGCGAGCCGCCCAGTTCATCCTCTTCCCTCCTCCAATACCGTCCAGAAACTCTCCCCGGACCCACCCCATGGCACCGCAAAGGCCTCGGCCACGGTGGCTCCCAGGTCTGCGAAGCTCTCCCGCACCCCCAGCCGGACGCCCGGGAGCAGGCCCGGCCGCCACGCCAGCAACGGAACCTGTTCGCGCGAATGATCGGTGCTGGGCGTGGTCGGGTCGTTCCCGTGGTCGGCGGTGATCACCACCAGGTCGCCCCCTGCGCAAACCCCCAGGATCTCGGGCAGGCGCGCGTCAATCTCCTGGAGGTGCTGCGCGAATCCCTCGCTGTTGTTCCGATGGCCGTAGACGGTATCCAGTTCCACCAGGTTTGTGAACACCAGCCCGTGCTCAAGCCCCCTGGCCGCGGCGACGGTCTGGGTGATGCCGTCCGCGTCGTCGTGCGTGTGCACCGAGCGTGCCAGACCGCGTCCGGCGAAGAGGTCCTCGATCTTCCCAACGCCCACAACCGGAATACCCCGATCCGCAAGCGCGTCGAGCACCGTCGGGCCCACCGGCGGCAGGGAGAAGTCGTGGCGGCGGTCGGTGCGCGCGAACGCGCCGGGAGTGCCCACAAACGGCCGCGCGATTACCCGGCTGACGGCATGATCGCCCACGAGCAGCCCGCGCGCGATCCGGCACCACTCGTAGAGCTGCTCGACCGGCACCACGGCTTCGTGAGCCGCGATCTGGAACACGCTGTCGGCCGATGTGTACACGATCGGCGCACCGCTGCGCAGGTGCGCCGGCCCCCAGGTCTCGATGATCTCGGTGCCCGAAGCAGCCACGTTGCCCAGCGTTTCCCTACCTATCTGCCGCTCAAATGCCCGTATCAGATCTGCGGGAAAGCCCTCTGGATAGGTGGGAAAGGGCCGCCGAACCACCAGCCCGGCCAGCTCCCAGTGCCCTGTGGTCGAGTCCTTCCCGGCGGCGCGCGCGCGCATGACGCCCGCGGCCGCCTCGTGGTCACCGACAGGGGTCACGCCCGGGATCGCGTCCAGCACCCCCAGCCCCAGGCGCTCCAGCACGGGCAGGCGCAATCCGCCGACCGCGCGCGCGGTGTTGACAAGGGTGTTGCTGCCCTCGTCGCCATAGTCGGCCGCGTCGGGCAGGGCGCCGATCCCGCACCCATCGAGCACGAGGACGACTGCCCTCATCGCGCGGTGCGCCCGATCGTCATCTGGTCGCGCGGATGGGCACGGCGGTAGGCTTCTCGCAGCCGCGAGCGGGTCAGGTGAGTGTAGATCTGGGTCGTGACGATGCTAGCGTGACCCAGCATCTCCTGCACCGCGCGCAGGTCCGCGCCGCCGTCGAGCATGTGCGTGGCAAACGAGTGGCGCAGGGTGTGCGGGCCCAACGGCTTCCGGATTCCGGCCCGCGCGGCACAGCCCCGTAACACCGTCCAAACGCTCTGCCGCGAAAGCCGGCCGCCCCGCCTGTTCAGGAACAGCGCCTTCCTGGCGCGGCTCCCTGCGAGCACCGGGCGCGCCATGGCGAGATAGCGCCTTATCGCGTTGACCGCCTGCGATCCTATGGGCACGATGCGCTCCTTGGATCCCTTGCCCACGCACCGGACGTACTCCATTGACAGGTGCACATCCCCCGCATCCAGGGCTACGAGTTCGCTGACCCGCAGCCCGGCCGCGTAGAGAAGCTCCAGGATAGCCCGGTCGCGCAGCGCGGCCGGGCCGTCTCCCTGCGGCTGGCCCAGTATCCTCTCAACCTCGTCCACGGTCAGTACGGACGGCAGCCGGTGCACGCGTCTTGCCGGTGATAGATCGTGCGCGGGGTCGTCCGCGATCTGCCCCTCCCTCAACATGAAGGCGGTCCAGCCGCGGAGGGCGGCCAGGCGCCTCGCCACCGTACTCGGCGCGAGCCCCCGCCCGCGCAGTGAAAGCAGGTACAGGGTGAGCGCTGAGCGACGCACGGCCGAGGGCTCGGTCACGCCCCGCCGCGCAGCGAAGGCCATGAAATCCCAGAGGTCGCGAGCGTAGGCCTCGACGGTGTTGCGGGCCAGACCACGCTCGGCCAGCGCGTAGTTCAGGTAGGCCTCGCGGGACGCATCCATGGCCGGGGGCAGGAGTTCATCTCCGCTCATCCATCACCACGTCCCCGGTGAACACGGGTGTACCGGTACGGCGCGCCAGCTCGCGGAACGCGGCGTTGAGGCGATGGGTAATCGGCCCGGGCCGTCCATCTCCAATCCGGCGGCCGTCCGCCTCCACGACAGGCGCGACCTCGGCGCCGGTACCCGTTAGGAAACACTCACTGGCGGTGTACAGATCGTGCAGCGTGAAGACCCGTTCTTCCGCGACCAGCCCTTGCTCGCGGGCCAGCGAGAGCACCGCATCGCGCGTGATGCCCCGGAGCAGTCCCAGGTGCGCGGCCGGTGTCCAGAGGGCGCCTCCGACCGCAACGAAGACGTTGTCGGCGCTGCACTCGCACACGTACCCCTCCTGGGTCAGCAGGAGGGCCTCGTCGGCGCCTGCCTGGTTGGCTTCGATCCGGGCGAGGACGTTGTTCAGGTAGTTCAGGGACTTGATCCGGCCGTTCAACGTGCCGGGAGCCGGTCGGCGCACCGTGGCGGTGACCATCCGCAGGCCCCTATCGTAGGCCTCCTGCGGATAGAGCCGGATGGCGTCCACGATGATGACAACGGTCGCGGCCCGGCACCTGCGGGGATCCAGCCCCAGGTCGCCCGGGCCGCGGCTGACCACCGGCCGTATGTAGGCGTCGCGCAGCCCGCTTGCCCGAACGGTCTCGATGATCGCGTCCTTGAAGGCCGCGGGCGGCAATGGGACCTCCAGCATTATGTGGTGGGCAGACTCATACAACCGGGCGATGTGCTCTTCCAGCTTGAAGACACGACCGTCGTACACGCGGATTCCCTCGAACACGCCGTCGCCGTAGAGGAACCCGTGATCGAAGACCGAGACGGTCGCCTCCTCCTTCTTGCAGATTCGTCCGTTTATGTAGACCGCGCCGCTCATGGTGCCTCCTCCCGGCGGAGCGCAGGCAGGGATACCGCCACGGTGCTCCGTTCCAGCGCGGCCCGCACGAACGCGCCGTAGAGCGGGTGCGCGCGGTTGGGCCGTGACCGGTACTCGCCGTGGAACTGCGTGCCCACGAACCAGGGATGATCGGGCAACTCGACTATCTCGACCAGATCCTGTTCCGGGAAGACGCCGGTGACCCGCATCCCCCGGGATTCCAGGATATCCCTGTAGGCGTTGTTCACCTCGTATCTGTGGCGGTGACGCTCTCCCACATCCGAGACGCCGTATGCCTCGAAGGCGCGGGATCCGGGCGTGATGCGGCAGGGATAGCGCCCCAGCCGCATCGTGCCGCCCAACTCGGCGATTCCGCGCTGCTCGGCCAGCAGGGATATGACCGGGTGCGGCGTCTGCGGATCAACCTCGGTGGTGTTGGCTGCTTCCAGCCCGCAGACGTTCCTGGCAAACTCGACCACGGCCCACTGGAGACCGAAACAGATGCCCAGGAACGGAACCCCCTGCTCGCGCGCGTACCGGATCGCCCGTACCTTGCCCTCGACTCCCCTTGCCCCGAATCCCGGGCACACCAGCAGCCCGTGCAGGGGGGCGAGTTGGGCGGCCAGGTCGGCATCTCCCCAGCCCTCGATCTGCTCCGAGTCCAGCTTCACAATCTCCACGCCGCAGTCGTTGGCCACACCGCCGTGCCGGAGCGCCTCGACGATGCTGACATACGAGTCCTCGACCCCCATGTACTTGCCCACGAGCCCAATGCGCACCTGGCTCTGCGGATGCAGCACACGGCCGACGATCGCGCGCCACTCTGCCAGGTCGGGCTCCGGCAGGTCGAGATCCAGCCGCCGCAGCATGATCCGGCCCAGCCCTTCCTCCTCCAGGATCAGCGGCACCTCGTAGATGCTGCGCGCGTCAATTGCCTGGATGACCGCCTCCGGTTCGACGTCGCAGAACAGCGCGATCTTCTCTTTCAGTGCGCGGCCCAGCGGCCGCTCCGTCCGGCAGACTATCACGTCGGGCTGGATCCCGATGCTGCGCAGTTCCTTCACGCTGTGCTGGGTCGGCTTCGTCTTCAACTCGCCGGCGGCGCGCAGGTGCGGCACCAGCGAAACGTGTATGTACATCACGTTCTGCTCGCCCGCGGTGCGGCGGAACTGACGGATCGCTTCCAGGAACGGCAGGCTCTCTATGTCGCCTACGGTCCCGCCCACCTCGGTGATGAGAACGTCGGCCCCGGTGGCAGCGGTCAGCGAGCGGATCTCGTCCTTTATCTCGTTGGTCACGTGCGGGATCACCTGGACCGTGCCTCCCAGGTACTCTCCGCGGCGCTCGCGCGCGATGACCGCGTTGTAGATCTTACCGGTCGTGGTGTTGTTGGCACGGCCCAGGTCCTCGTCTATGAAGCGCTCGTAGTGGCCCAGGTCCATGTCGGTTTCGGCGCCGTCGTCGGTCACGAACACCTCGCCGTGCTGGTGCGGGTTCATGGTGCCGGCATCCACGTTGACGTATGGGTCGAACTTGAGCATCGTCACCCGCATCCCGCGGCTCTTCAGCAGACGCCCGATCGAGGCCGCGGTTATCCCCTTGCCCAGCGCAGAGACCACGCCTCCTGTAACGAAGATGTACTTGGTCACGACCGTCCTCCCCGCCTCAGCAGTTCCAGAGCGTGCTCGCGTGCAATCTGCGTGGGCCGCCGCCCACCCAACATCCTGGCTACCTCCTCCACGCGCTCCTGCGGCCCCAGCGCACGAACCCGCACCCTGGTTCGCCCGCCGCTCGTCTCCTTGCTCACCCAGTGATGACGGTCGGCCAGACTGGCGACCTGGGGCAGGTGGGTTACGCACAGGACCTGGCGCTTGCGGCCGACCGCGGCCAGCAGCCCGCCTACCGAACCTGCGGCCCTGCTGCCGACGCCCGCATCCACCTCGTCGCAGATGAACACCGGCACCGCGCCGGCCTCGGCCAGCACGTGGCGCAGCGCCAGCATGATCCGGGACAGCTCCCCTCCCGACGCGATGCGCGCCAGCGGTCTGGGTGCCTCGCCTGGGTTGGCCGCCAGGAGGAACTCCACCCGATCCACGCCATCCGGACCAACCGCGACGCGGCGATCGCCCAGCAGCAGGCCTCCGGGGTCCGGATCGCTGCCCAACGCTACGATCACGCGCGTGCTTGCCATCTCCAGCGACCGCAGCGCCTGCTCCACCCCGGCCTCCAGCCGGGAGGCGGCCTCGCGCCGGAGCCATGTCAGTTGTTCGCACCTCCTGACCAGGTCCTGCTCCAGCACTTCCATCTCCGCGGCTATCTCGGCGATTCGGGCATCGCTGGCATCCAGGCGGGCCAGCGCAGATGCGGCCTCGTCTCGGTATGCCAGCACCGCCTCCACGGTTTCGCCGTACTTCCGCCGCAACCGGCGCAGCATGTCCAACCGCTCCTCGACGCGGGCCAGCTCCTCGGGGTCGGCCTCTACGCCCTGCGAGTAGCGCGCCAGCTCGTGCGCAACATCGGCAAGCTCTTCGGAGATCGCCCCGATCCGCGCGGCCAGCGCTCCCAGCGCGGGATCCAGACCCGCGGCCTCCCGCAGCGCGCCGCGTGCCTGCCCTATCCGGTCCACCGCGGCCTGCCCTTCGGCTTCGTAGAGGCCGGCGTAGGCCTCGGCCGCGGCACCGGAGAGGCGTTCCGCGTTGGACAACCGGAGCCGCTGGGAGGACAGCTCCTCCTCCTCACCCGGCTGCGGCCGGGCCGCCTCGATCTCGTCCACCTGGTAGCGGAGCGTCTCGATCTGACGGAGTCGGTCACGCTCGCCCTCGACCAACGCCTGCTGCTCCGCGCGCAGAGCAGACCGCCGGCGCACCATCCCGCCCACGACGGCACGCAGATCCTCGACGGCGTCGCCGCCGAAGGCATCAAGCAGCCCCAGGTGGGCCTGGGGCCGCAACAGCCGCTGGCCTTCGTGCTGACCCGCGACCTCAACCAGCAGATCTCCCACCTCGCGCAGCATCCCCACGGTGGCCGGGCGGCCGTTTACCCACGCGCGCGAGCGTCCCTCCGGCGTGATCTCGCGCGCGACCACCAGCTCGTACGCTTCCCCGCTCTCCCGGGCGCCGCTGTCCCCGGCGAGACCGTGCTCCTCCAGCCACAGCCCGACCGGCCCTCTGGCCTCGATTACGAATCGCGCCTCTGCCCGCGCGGCTGGGGCACCGGTCCGGATCAAGTCCGCGGCGGCGCGCGCGCCCAGCACGGTGGTCAGCGCGTCCACGATGATGGACTTGCCGGCGCCCGTCTCCCCGGTCATCACGTTCAGGCCAGGACCGAACTCGATGGCCGCGGACTCGATCACGGCGAACTCCTGAATCCGCAGCTCCAGCAGCACTAGCGCTCTCCCCACCCCAGCTTCGTCCTCAGGACGCCGTAGAAGCTCCGGGTACCCAGCCGTGCGAGCCGGGTGCGCAGGGCCGCGCGCCGGATCACAACCCGCTCCCCCTGACCCAGCGGGTGGCTCTCCTGACCGTCCACGTTCAGCCGCACGTCCTCGGTGGCAGCCGCGGTCTCGACGGCAATGGTGGCATCGCCCGAAACCACCACAGGGCGCGCGGTGAACGTGTGAGGGCAGATGGGCGTTATTACGATCACGTCCACCTGGGGATGGACGATGGGGCCGCCCGCCGATAGCGAGTAGGCCGTGGAGCCAGTCGGCGTGGCCACGATCACCCCGTCGGCCGGATAGGTCGAGAGGTGCTCATCGTTCACCCATGTGGTGACGCGCACCACCCGCGTTAGACCTGACTTTGAGACGACCATGTCGTTCAGGGCGAGGGCGCGCTCACGCACGCCTTCCCCGCCCACTATCTCGGCTTCCAGCATCGTGCGCTCGTCAATCGCAAAGCGGGCCGCGGCAATCTCAGCCGCGGCATCCGGCAGCTCATCCAGGGGCAGCTCTGCCAGAAAGCCGAACCCGCCCGTGTTCACTCCCAGAATAGGTACGCGCCCCCTGGCCAGGCGAGCCGAGGAGAGGATCGTACCGTCCCCGCCGAGGACGATGAGCAGGTCGCTGCCCTCGACAAGCGCAGGGTCCTCTGCTGCCAGGTCGGGCCAGCCGGAGCCGGAGGCGACCGATGCGCTCACCCGGACGGCAACGCCCCTTGCCTGAAGGCGCCCTACGGCTTCGTGCAGCAGGGCAGCCGCCTTCGGATGACCGCCAAATCGGTCTCGATTGACCAGGATTCCGATTCGCATCAGGCCCCTCCCCCTACCGGGCTGCGGACCGCGCCGAGGATCTCCTGTTCAAGATTATTGGCGCTCCCCTGGCCATCGTTGCGGAGCGCCACGAA